>CALYVJ010000079.1 GCA_945494195.1 uncultured Selenomonas sp.
AAGGAGGCGGAAGCCGAGCAGGCAAAGTGGGCGACGGATCAGGCAGGGGCTGAATGGTCGGCAGAGGAAGCGTCCACCCTGCACGTTTGTATCTGTTCGTCCTGTGGGGCGGAAGTGGTTACCGATAATAATACCATGGCCACGGAGTGCTGTTATTGCGGCAATCCCACAATGATTCCCAAGAATTTTGCCGGAATGCTGAAACCGGATTATATCATTCCCTTCAAGAAGTCCAAGGAAGATGCGGTGGCAGCGTTGAAGGAATTTTACAAAGGGAAACTTTTATTGCCATCAGCATTTACGGCTAACAATCGCGTGGAGTCCATACAACCGATGTATGTGCCGTTTTGGTTGTTCGATTCTGCGGTTTCAGCGCATGCCAATTTCCGGGCGACCAAGTCGCTGGTTTATGATCATGGGGATGAGACCGTTACGGAGACGTCATATTTTGCCTGTGAGCGTGGTGGTCGCATGGCCTTCAACCGCATTCCGGTGGATGGCAGTCAAAAGATGGATAACGACTATATGGAGAGTATTGAGCCTTTTGACTATCGGGATTTGGTTCCGTTCAGCACGGCGTATCTGACAGGTTACCTGGCAGATCGCTACGATGAAGATGCCGAAACTTCGGCACCACGGGCCGATAAACGTGTTGAACATAGTGTTCTTGCGGTCCTGGAAGAAAGCGTTAAAGGCTATGAATCGGTGAATCTTCAGGATTCGGCCATTGTCAAGGAGAAGAGTGAGGTCTCCTATGGTATGGTACCCGTGTGGATATTGACCACCCGCTATAAGGACCAGCCCTATACCTTTATGATGAATGGCCAGACTGGCAAGATGGTAGGAAGCTTGCCAGCTGATGGAACCAAGGAGTTCCTGTATCCGGCGATAGTAGTCCTGATTACTCTGCCCTTACTCTATTATCTTGCGAAATATATCGTAGTGTAAGGAGGGGGAGAAATGATTAGAAAGAAACTACCGCTTTTAACAGCGCTATTATTGGTAATATTTATCGGATTGACGGCTTTTTCGGCGAAAAGTTTTGCTAATGTTCCAAGTGCAGAATCGGTACCGAGTGTTGTCGATCAAGCCGGACTGCTTAGCAAACAGCAGAAAGATGATTTGCAGAAACGGATACAGAAAGTAGAGCGGGAACACGGCGTCCGCATTGGCATCGTGACCGTGAAATCCCTTAAAGGAAAAGAGCCGAAAGCAGCTGCCGATGAGATTGTTTTGCGGGATTATCAGGATGGCACCCATGGCGGCATGGTACTATTGCTGGCTATGGAGTCTCGCGACTGGTATGTGTCTACGGACAGCCGCATGCGCAAGATGATAACCGATGAAGAGGGCTTTTCGCACTTGACGGATCAATTTCTGCCGGATTTGAAAGAAGGCCATTATGCAGATGCCTTTACGGCCTATGTGGATACAACCGATGAAATGTTGACCTATTATGAAGTGGAAGGGGAACCCTACGACCCGATCATGGAATTCAGTTTGCTTTCGCTGATTATCGCCATTTGTCTGGCCGGGCTTATTGGCGCGGTGACGTGGGGACTTCTTATGAGCCAGCTCAACAATGTACAGCCGGCGAATTCTGCGGATGACTATTTAAAGAAAGATAGCATTCAACTAACCGACAGCCAAGACACCTTCCTTTATATGAACGTGACGCGGGTAAAAAAATCCAAGAGCCAGGACAGTTCCTCCTCAGGAAGCAGCAGTTGCGGTGGAGGAGGGGGCAAGTTTTAAAAATACGCATTACCACAGTGAATAACTGTTGGTAATGCGTATTTTTATGAGCAGATAAAATGATTCTTGAGGAATTTACAATGTTTTTATCGAATTATGAAAATATAACATAGATTTTGCGAATGTAGGGAAGAAGGCGTCGATATGAAGGAACGGAGATTAAAGACAGCAGTGGCAAAGGTTCTTGTCAATGAGGTAACAAGCCTCCGTCCGACAAATATCAATGGTTTTGGGAAGTAGCAGGAAACAAGGCCAGTGCCGTTATAGCTAATCCAAATCAATGGCTTTTTGATTTCGCCAAGGAAATTAAAATATTCACTTTTCCGCTGGAATGATGATAAAATGTAGAGAAGAAAGATTTACCCATAACATTGAGGTGCAAGATATGAGTGATAAAAAGAAGTTTGATTCGTTGCTTTTGGAAAACCAGCTGTGCTTTCCGATGTACGCATGTGCCAGGAAAATTGTGGCAGCTTACAATCCGTTTTTGAAGGAGCTGGGACTTACCTACGCCCAGTACATCACCATGATGGTGTTGTGGGAGGAGAAGGAAGTTATTATGCGTGACCTTGGCAAGCGTCTCTACCTGGATTCTGGGACGTTGACGCCGGTGTTGAAGAAACTGGAGGCCATGGGCTATTTGAAGCGCTATCGGAGTCCACAGGATGAGCGGGTTTTGATGGTGTCAATTACCGAGAAGGGAAAAGCGCTGCGGAAGGATGCAGAAAAGGTTCCCTACCAAATGGGATGCTTGGTGAATAAAAAGGGGGAGCTGTTCTCTCGTGATGAGATTGAAAAATTGAAGGAACAGCTGTATCAGATTATCCATACGCTGGCATGACTGCAAAAAGCGGCTTCTGTACCCACGGGGGAATACAGAAGCCGCTTTTGTTGATGGCCGATTCACGGAATCAGCTCCTCAACTTTTTCTTTGGGGATCAGGCCGACAGATTCGTTTACTTTCTGTCCATCCTTGAAGACGACGAGCATCGGGATACTCATGACGTCGAACTGGGATGCCAGTTCTGGCTCTTCGTCTACGTTTATCTTGCTGACTTTGATGTCGGGATGTTCCTCAGCAACCTGGTCAACAATCGGGGAGAGCATGCGGCAGGGCCCGCACCAGCTGGCCCAGAAATCAATCAGAACAGTGCCCTTTGCTTCAATAACTTCGGCTTGAAAATTATCTTTGGTGATGGTAATGATATCCATGGTGGATCTCCTTTTCGTTCGTATCGTTTTATGACTTGTTGTTGCCTTGATTATAGCATTCCTAGTGAGTGACTTCCGTGATTGGCTCACACAAATGACGTGTAGAGGATAAAAGTATAGAGAATTCAGCAGAAAGTCATGCACAAGTTTTCTTGGCTGTGCTATAATGGAACATGCTTTGAAAATTTAGCATAGATATGTTTAGGAGGAAGCATTACAGTGGATTTGAGTATAATGGATTTGTTGAAGACCATCATTCTCGGTGTGGTGGAAGGCTTGACGGAATGGTTGCCGGTATCAAGTACAGGGCATATGATTTTAGTGGATGAGTTCATCCAGTTAGATGTCAGTAAATCGTTTATGGATATGTTCCTGGTGGTTATTCAGTTGGGGGCCATTTTGGCAGTCGTAGCCCTCAACTTCGAGAAACTCAATCCCTGGTCATCGTGGAAGACGAGGCAAGAGAAGAAGGAAACGTTCAGTCTTTGGAAGAAGGTCCTTTTTGCCTGCGTTCCGGCAGCTGTCATTGGACTTTTGTTCAATGACTATATGGAAAAGCATTTCATGACGGCTCAAGTGGTAGCGGCATCGCTTATCTTCTACGGTATCATGTTCATTCTGGTTGAGAATTACAACAAGCATCGCCGGCCGCGTATCAACGATTTGGCGCGATTGGATTACAAGACAGCCTTTATTATTGGTGTGTTTCAAGTCTTGTCGTTGATTCCGGGCACCAGCCGTTCCGGTTCAACGATTCTTGGTGGTATCATTTTTGGTACGAGCCGTTATGTAGCCGCAGAGTTTACGTTCTTCTTGGCGATTCCGGTTATGTTCGGTGCAAGCCTCTTGAAGATCGTGAAGTTCGGTTTGGATTTTAGTAGTTCGGAACTCGTTATTTTGCTGGTAGGAATGGTCACTGCGTTTATCGTCTCGATTTTGTCCATTAAATTCCTGATAAGCTATATTAAGACAAATGATTTTAAGGCCTTCGGTTGGTATCGCATTATCCTCGGTATCGTGGTCATTGTTTATTTGTTGATGATCGGCGATCCGACTGCGAATAACTGATAAAACGGGAATCCCATCTTAGAGTCGGTGCTCAAGATGGGATTCTCGTTTTCGTTTATTGTTGGCAGGTAAGATTTGTTTTTGGCAAAATTAGAATAACGGCGTTATAATAAGGAATACCGTTTTGAAATGGAGTGACGAAGATAATGAAAATAGTTGCTGGTCTGGGAAATCCGGGCAGTGAATATGAGAAGACCAAACACAATGTTGGTTTTATGTTTGTGGATGCTCTGGCTGAAAAATTAGGGGTCACGGACTGGAAGGATAAGTTCGATGCAAAGATTGGTGAGGCACGCATTGGTGCGGAAAAAGTTCTGCTGGTGAAGCCTCAGACGTATATGAATGAGAGTGGACAGGCGATTGGCCCGCTGATGAATTTCTACAAACTCGGCGCAGAGGACCTTATCGTGGTCCATGATGATATGGATATCCCGGCGGGAACCATCCGCATTCGCAAGAAGGGCAGTGCTGGTGGTCATAACGGAATCAAGTCGGTGCTGGCTCACGTGGGGGATGAGCATTTTGCCCGGGTGCGTATCGGCATTGGCAGGCCGATGCCAGGCTGGACGGTAGTCAATCATGTGCTGGCACCTTTTGTGCCGGAGGATGTGCCGAAAATTGACGAGGCCATCAAATATTTGGTTCCGGCGGTGGAATGCATGGTAACGGATGATGTGGATAAGGCCATGAATCAGTATAATCCGAAGAAGGCCAAAAAGAAAAAAGTCAAGCCAGAAGAGGTACAGGAGGGAGAAGCAGTCAATGGGTGAAAGGATTACCGCCGTCTATGCTGATGAAGACGGCAATATTTTGGATGCACCGGGGATGCAGGGAATGGGCCGCACGGGGCGTGAGAATATCCTGCTGAAACCGGAAGATTTGATACCGCTGCCGGAGAGTGCGGACCTCATGCTGTTACCGGACCATTTGGCGGTGGGCTGTGCGGAGGATGGCGAAGTCATGCCAATAAGCGGACTGGCGGTAGCCGCCATTCTGCCAGCAGGCTATACCCGACTTTATCTGCCAGCCTATGAGCGGGCTGAGGAGGCCCAGCGACTGCCCTTATACGGGTACACGGCGGTTGTCGTCTACAAGGACGAACTCTATTGTGCGGCGGTCTATACCGATGAAAATCATAAATGGGACCCGATTCACTACAATACGAAGGACTTGAAGAATCTGGTCAAACGTACCAAGAAGGACTTGCCGGGAAACCGTATTGTGGAGCAGGTGGGAGGCTGCAGCCTCAAGTGGCATTGCTGTACGGCCCAGAATCTCTTTTACCGCCGTTGGGAGTGCGGGATTCCGACTTCGCCGGTTTGCAATGCCAACTGCTTTGGCTGCATTTCCCTGCAGCCTGCTGAGTGCTGCCCGTCACCTCAGGAGCGCATCAAATTCCGTCCGACGCCGGAGGAAATTGCCGAAGTAGGTGTTTATCATCTTTCGGTGGCACCGGATGGCATCATCAGTTTTGGCCAGGGATGCGAAGGCGAGCCTTCACTGGCTGCTGATAATATTGCGGCTGGCATTAAGCTGATTCGCGAAACGACCGATAAGGGTCAGATTAATATGAACTCCAATGTGGGCTGGACGGAAGGCGTCAAGAAAATCGTTGATGCGGGGCTGGATTCCCTGCGGGTTTCGATTATCAGTGCCCGGGATGAGGGCTATGATGCCTATTATCGGGCCAGCTATCATCTGGAAAATGTCAAAGAGTCGATTCGCTATGCCTTGGACCACGGTGTCTATGTCTCGCTGAATCTCCTTTACTTCCCGGGATTCAATGACCGGGAGGAAGAATTGGCGGCTTGGCAGGAATTCTTCCGCGAGCTACCGGTGCAGATGATTCAGGTGCGCAACCTCAATATCGACCCCGATGCGTTTCTGGATATCATGCCGGAACCGCAGGGGAAAGCGGTGGGAACCCGAACTTTTATCGAGACCTTGCATAAAGAATTTCCGCAGCTGGTCATCGGCAGTTTTAGTCATTATGTGGAGGATTGAAGATGCTGGCAATAATCAATGGCAAATGCATTCTGCCGGATGAGCAGGGTGATTTTACAATACAGACGGGAAAGGTGGTTCTCTGCGAAGGCGAGCGAATCAAGGGAATCGTTTCTGACAGCGAAGCGGCAGCTATGGCGATTGAGGAAACGATTGACGCCAAAGGCGGCTATGTTTCGCCGGGGTTCCTCAATGTGCATATTCACGGCTGTGACGGCATGGACACCATGGATGATGAGGAAATGGCATTACCGCGCATGAGCCGCTTGCAGGCTAAGACTGGGGTAACTGGGTTCCTGCCCACTACGATGACTTGTGCCTGGGACGACGTGGCAAAAGCCTTTGCCCATATCCGTCACTATCAGCAGCAGCCCCCAGCAGGGGCAAGAATCTTGGGGGCCCATATGGAAGGGCCCTTCATCAGCCCTGCCAAGAAAGGGGCTCAGGCTGAGTGCAATATTCGTCCCGCTGATTTTGAGTTGGTAGAACCTTGGCAGGATGTGGTTCGCATCATAACGTTGGCACCGGAGGAATTGCCGGACTACCGTTTTGTGGAGCTTTGTGAAGAAGTGGGGATTACGGTTTCTATCGGACATACAGCCGCAGATTATGAGACGGTGATGGAGGCGGTAACAAAGCATGGCGTTCATCATATCACGCATCTTTACAATGCCATGACGCCGTTCCACCATCGCAATCCTGGTGTGGTTGGTGCGGCGTTGGACTCGACGGCGAATTGTGAAATCATTGCCGACAATGTCCACTCTCATCCAGCAGCCCAGCGCCTTTTGTATCATGCTAAGGGCGGCAAGAATATCATTTTGATTACGGATTCTTTAAGAGCTTGTGGTGTTGGGGACGGCCCCTCCGAGCTTGGCGGGCAGAAGGTGTTCGTCAAGGGAGAACTCGCAACGCTCGAAGATGGCACGATTGCAGGTAGTGTGGCGACCATGAACCGTTGTATCAAGATTTTCTGGGAAAATACTGGTGCACCATTGGCTCAGGTTAGTGAAATGGTAACGAAGACGCCAG
>CALYVJ010000080.1 GCA_945494195.1 uncultured Selenomonas sp.
TGCCCATTATTATTGTTACGAACATTAATCCCTCTTGAAGCCCTGTGGTGTAATACTGCAGGGGCTTTTTAATCCAGTCCGCCAGGGACAATAAAAGAGCCGTTGACTCGATGGAGTCAACGGCTCTTCATATCAGCGGACGGTCAGAAAAGTCCGCTGGGTCCAATGGTTAGGCAAAATACTTGCCCTTGTTGTCTTCTTCCTGGGCTTCATAGACTGCGATACGGTTCTTGATGAACTGCGTATCGATATTACCCGTACGGAAGTAGGTATCTTTAAGGATTTTCTTGTGAAGGGATACCGTGGTCTTGACACCATCGATGCGGAATTCCTTCAAGGCGCGTTCCATGATTTTGATTGCATCACCGCGCGTACGGCCATGAACGATAATCTTAGCAATCATCGAATCGTAATACGGCTCAATGGCAAGACCTGCTGTTACCCCGCTGTCGAAGCGGACGCGGGGGCCGCTCGGTTCATGCAGGAAGGTGATATCGCCCGGGGATGGCAGGAAGTTGTTGTCTGGGTCTTCGGCGTTGATACGGCACTCGATGGCATGTCCCGTGAAGGTGACGTCTTTCTGCGTGAATTCGAGGGCCTCACCAGCAGCAATGCGAATCTGCGTGCGGACGAGGTCGATGCCCGTGACGGCCTCAGTGATGCCATGCTCAACCTGGATACGCGGGTTGATTTCCATGAAATAGAACTCGTTGTTCGAAAGGTCCAGCAGGAACTCTACCGTACCGATGTTGGAGTAGTGGACGCTCTTGGCAGCTTTGACAGCCAGCTGGCCGACACGTTCACGCATATCCTGGGTCAGAGCGATAGACGGTGATTCCTCCAGCAGCTTTTGGTTGCGGCGCTGCAGGGAGCACTCACGCTCGCCGAGGTGGAGAACCTCACCGTAGTTATCGGCAACAATCTGGACTTCTACGTGGCGGGACCGCTCAATGTAATGCTCGAAGTAGTATTTCGTCTTAGTGATATCGACGAGCATGGAGAGGATGTTGCGCAGGTCGTCTTCATTGTGAGCTACGCACATACCCTTTCCGCCGCCACCCGATACTGGTTTGAGGATGACCGGATAGCCAACTTCTTTGGCAACCTCAATGGCCGCTTCGTTACTGGTCAGCGGGTCGCTGCCCTTGGCCATAGGGATACCTGACGGTGCGATGGAAGCACGGGCGACATCCTTGTCGCCTACGAGCCGGATCGTTTCCGGCATGGGGCCAATCCAGGTGATGCCGGCATTGGTTACCTGCTCAGCGAAGTCAGCATCCTCGGAGAGGAAGCCATAGCCCGGATGGATAGCATCGGCCTGAGCCTGCTGGGCAGCAGCCAGCAGGGCATCTTTATTCAGATAGCTTTCCATGGCATCAGCCGGACCTACGCAAATAGCCTGGTCAGCCAGCTGGACATGCAAAGCATTGGCATCGGCCTCGGAGTAAACAGCGACAGTTTCGATGTCCAGTTCCTGGCAGGCACGAATGATGCGAACGGCGATTTCGCCGCGGTTAGCAATAAGAATACGTTTAAACATAGGATTACCTCCTAGATTTACAAATAGGTTTATATTATTGACGATTATTTGGTATAGTTGTAAATTAACTGGTATTAGAACCAGCTGCTAAAACAACTATGACATGAATTGTAGCACAATTTGAAAAGGGGGTCAATGATAAAGTGAAGGTATAATGGTCATGCGTGAAAAGAATAATGAATGGTGTATACAGATTAACGGGCCAATTTGTGGTAATATAAAGAGATGGAAGGAAGTGAGCGTGTGACTGACGTTGTAGAAGAAAAATTGAAGCTGCTGCCGGATCGTCCCGGTGTCTATATCATGAAGGATAGTCAGGGTAAGATTATCTATGTCGGCAAGGCTGTGGTGCTCAAGAACCGCGTACGGCAGTATTTCCAATCGAATAAAAATCACACGCCGAAGGTCCGGGCGATGGTTTCCCATATCGCGGATTTTGAAATCATCATGACTCATACGGAAGTCGAAGCGTTGATTCTGGAATGTAATCTGATCAAGAAACATCGTCCAAGGTATAATATCAGCCTCAAAGATGATAAGACTTATCCGTATGTCAAAGTTACGGTGCAGGAAGAATTTCCACGGGTATTTATTACGCGGCGCGTCCTGAAAGACGGGGCCCGGTATTTTGGTCCCTATACCAATGCGACGGCCGTACACGAGAGTTTGAAGCTCCTGCGGCGGCTGTTTCCGCTCAGAACCTGCAAACACCTTCAGGAGTGTCCTTGCCTCGAATATCATATCAAGCGTTGCCTGGCGCCTTGTGCGGGTAAAGTCGAAAAGACTGAATACGATGCGATGATCCGGGCGGTACTGCTGTTCCTAGAGGGGCGGACGGAAGAAGTGGAAAAGGAATTGCAATATCGCATGGAGGCAGCTGCTGAAGCGTATCATTTTGAAATCGCTGCCCGCCTGCGTGACCAGTTGCTGGCCGTTCGCAAGATTGCGGAAAAACAGAATATCGTGACGGGCTCTGGCGACCAGGATGCTGTGGGAATGGCGCGCTCAGAAATCGGTGTTGTGGTACAGATTTTCTTCATCCGTGCTGGCAAGATGATTGGCCGGGAACATTTTCTGCTACGGGGGAGTGAAGAGGAAAGCGATGAGGCAATCCTTACAGCCTTTTTGCAGCAGTATTACCATCGGGCCGCTTTTATCCCGCGGGAAGTCCTGCTGCCGCGAGAACTGCCGGAAACAGAACGGCAGCTTATGGAGTCTTGGTTGTCGGAGAAGAAAAAGCGGGCCAAAGTACAGTTGATCTGTCCGCAGCGTGGTACGAAACACGATATCGTGGTTATGGCGGCTGGTAATGCGGCGAAGTATCTGCAAGATGAGGCGGCACGCATCAAACAGGCAAATGAACAGACCCGTGGGGCTGTGGAGGAACTGGGGCGCTATTTGGGGCTCAAAAAGCTGCCGGATCGTATGGAGTGCTTTGATATTTCCCATATACAGGGCAGTGAGACCGTGGCATCCATGGTGGTATTTGAAGGCGGGCTGCCGAAAAAATCCGATTACCGCCGTTTTAAGATCAAGAGTACTGAAGGCAAGCCTGATGATTTCCTGTCCATGCGGGAGGTGACTACCAGACGCTATATGGGGCTTTCCCCAGAGGAGTTGCCAGACCTTATCGTCATCGATGGTGGTAAGGGGCAGCTTTCGTCAGCGCTGGAAATTATCCGCCAGCAGGCTGGTCACAAAGACGTACCGGTGGTGGGCCTGGCCAAGCAGTTTGAGCTGGTATTCCGGGAAGGGGAATCTGAGCCAGTGGTCTTGCCGCGGCACAGCCAAGCGTTATATCTCATCCAGCGCATTCGTGATGAGGCCCATCGTTTTGCCATTACCTATCACCGGAAATTGCGTGGCAAGCGCAATCTGGTTTCGGTTTTGGACCATATTGTGGGGATTGGCCCCAAGCGCCGGCAGGTGCTGTGGTCTCATTTTGGCACCTTAGCGAAAATCAAGGCGGCCAGTGTTGAAGAACTGGCCGAAGTGGAAGGCATGAATACGCCGTCGGCTGAGGCTGTCTATAATTTTTTCTTAGCCCAGGAGAAGTTTCGAGGAAAGGATAAAGAAACATAATGAAGATAGTGGATTTACATGTTCATTCCAGAGTGTCGGATGGCAGTTTTCGTCCGGAGGAATTAGCCAAGCAGGCAAAAAAATGCGGCTTGTCGGCGTTTACCCTGACCGATCATGATAATATTGCCGGAAATGATGCAGCAGCGGCAGCCGCTAAACGGGAGGGCATTGAGTTCATCAACGGCATGGAATTGACGGCAGAATACAGTGGCCGCAAGATTCATATCGTCTGCATGGGCTTTGACCCCAAACATCCGTCATTTCAGCTGATTTACCAGCGGATTCGTTCTATCAAAGAAGGGCGGATTCCAGAGATGATTGATTTCGTAGCGCACAAAGGTGTGGATATTTCTCTGGACAAGGTAAGAGAATTTGCCCAGGGGCGTTCCATCGACCGGTATGCAATCATGCGGTATTTGGTTTCGCTTCAATTGTATGACCGTGCACAACCCCTCTGGGACAATTATCTTGACCCTGCTGCGGTGGCGCTGGGCTTGGATGTGAATATCACAGCCGAAGAAGCACTGCCACGGATACGGGAGGCAGGGGGCGTGACGTCGTTGGCGCATTTCCATAAAGACATCGGCCTCAAGGGGCTTACGCGCAAGGAACAGGAGACGGCTATCCTGCACTTGCACAGCATGGGCTTAAATGGCATGGAACGCTTCTATCCGAATTATTCCGAGGAAGATGCTGCCTTTGCTGGGTATATGATTGAAAAATATGATTTGATGCCTACGGGGGGAACGGATTTTCATGGGGACAACCGTCCGAATGTTGCCATGGGAACGGGCATTGGTGGCAATATGGCGGTGCCCTATGATTTCTTTTCCGGTGTAAAACGGCGCTGTGGCATAATTTAATTTTTTTTTGGCAGGATTTCATTTTGAACGGAGCGAACCTTTCCTAATATAAACGATTCTAGTGGTATTGTTAGGAGGTGCATTATGAAAACTTGGGTTTGCACGGTATGTGGCTGGATTTACGATGAAGAAAAGGGAGATCCGGATTATGATTTGGCTCCAGGTGTACCCTTTGAAGAGCTGCCGGATGATTTTGTTTGCCCGCTCTGTGGCGTTGGCAAAGAGGACTTTGAAGAACAGTCCTGATGCGATGGACTTTAGTGACTTTTGCCCACTGTTGACGGAAAAGAGACCCCAGTTAGAAAGGGGTCTCTTTTGTTGTCTGACTACTTATTAGCAGGTCTTAAAAATATAATCTTAATTTATGATAAAATAAAAAAACTAAAGGAAAAAGATTGATTTTTACAACCGACTTTGTTATAATTTACACATAATGAATCATAAGTGTGATTCATGATAAAAGGCATTCCGAAAGCGGTTTCTGTTATGGTAAATGAACAGGCTGTTTTCAAATTATAAGGAGGCAATTTATTATGAAAGTAACAGTTGTTGGTGCAGGTAACGTAGGTGCTACCGTTGCAAATGTTCTCGCAGTCAAGAATTTCTGTAGCGAGGTTATGCTCGTGGATATCAAAAAAGGTTTTGCAGAAGGCAAGGCTATGGATATCATGCAGACGGCTCATATGCTGAACTTTGATTCGACGGTTGTCGGTGTAACGGCTGAAATCGGGGATGAGAACGGCTATGCTCCGACGGCTGGTTCTGATGTAGTTGTCATCACTTCCGGTATGCCGCGTAAACCGGGCATGACTCGCGAAGAGCTTATCGGGGTCAACGCTAAAATCGTAAAGAGCGTTGTGGATCAGGCTGTCAAATATTCTCCGAATGCCATTTTCATCATCATTTCCAACCCGATGGATACGATGACTTTCCTTACGCTCAAGGATTCCAAGCTGCCGCGTAACCGCGTCATTGGTCAGGGCGGTATGCTCGACAGCAGCCGTTTCCGTTATTTCTTGTCCAAGGCTCTGCAGGAAGCAGGCTATCCGGCTACGCCGACGGATATCGATGGCATGGTCATCGGTGGTCACAGCGATAAGACGATGGTCCCGCTCACGAGCATTGCTACGTATCGCGGCATTCCGGTCACGAACTTCCTCTCCAAAGAGCAGCTGGATGATGCTGTTGCTCAGACGAAGGTTGGCGGTGCTACGCTGACGGGCTTGCTCGGAACTTCGGCTTGGTATGCTCCGGGTGCTGCCGCTGCTGCTATGGTTGAGGCTATTGCTCTGGATTCCAAGAAACTCATGCCGTGCTGCGTATACCTTGACGGCGAATACGGCGAGAAAGACCTCTGCATTGGTGTTCCGGTTGTCCTCGGTAAAAATGGTATGGAAAAGATTGTCGAGTACAAACTTGAGGGTGATGAGAAAGCGA
Organism: uncultured Selenomonas sp.; assembly: GCA_945494195.1. Lineage (GTDB taxonomy): Bacteria > Bacillota > Negativicutes > Selenomonadales > Selenomonadaceae > Selenomonas_A. The sequence continues at coordinate 5,923 of CALYVJ010000080.1, forward strand.
AATTCGATGAGAGCGTAGCTGCTGCCCGCAATACCAATTCCAAATTGGGTGACGCTCTGAAATAAATTTTTTTGCTGAGTTGCCATAGTAAGTGAGAGAAGAAGAACCTGTACATTGGTGCAGGTTCTTTTTTATTGTAAAAAAAGTAGGTCTAAAGACTTAATCTTTATCGGTAAGTTGACGATATATAAAATGTAAGGTAATATTGGTTGCATTAGCAGAAATGCACCGAGGAGGTGTTTACTGTGGTAGACCGTATTGAGCGGGTATCCGCTTTGAAACCTGTTGAGTCAGGAATTGGAAAGTTCTTCGAGCGCAAGGAAGGCTATGAGGACCATCCCAAGAACAAAAAGCAGTTTGCGGAGATTCTCAATCATGAGATGGAGAAAGAGGTGCGCCCGGATAATGATGCAGGACCGGGAGTACCGAATGCCTATCGATTGGAGTTGAGGGCTCGGCCAACACAGTCGCTGTTCTATCAAAGTGATGTAGATCTTAGTAAAGCAGAAGGGAAGATACACGACGCTGGATGACGAGAAGTATATGAGACTGGCGCTGGAGGAAGCCCAGTTGGCCTATGATAAGGAAGAAGTGCCTATCGGAGCCGTTCTTGTGGATGAGAACGGCTCTGTGGTGGCCCGCGGACATAATATGAGAGAAAATTGGCATGATGCTACGGCCCATGCAGAGCTCATTGCGATTCAAGAGTGCTGCAGGAAACTGGGCCGTTGGCGCTTATCTGGGCTGACTCTCTATGTGACGATTGAGCCGTGTCCTATGTGTGCTGGAGCAATTGTTATGAGTCGGGTGGACCGGGTAGTTTATGGCAGTACTGATACCAAGGCTGGCGCTTGTGAATCGGTATTTAACATACCTGGCAATCCGACGCTTAATCATCGCCCTGAGATTACAGCAGGAGTCTTGCAGCAGGAGTGTGCCGATATCATGAAACGATTTTTCAAGATGCGCCGCGAACAGCGCAAGGCAGAAAAACAAAAGAACAACGAAGAATAAAAGACGGTAAAAATTTTACGGCGGCATAAAATGCAGAATCCCCCATAAGTCAGCTTGATTAGTCTGACTTATGGG
>CALYVJ010000081.1 GCA_945494195.1 uncultured Selenomonas sp.
AGAAGGTCTTGCGGAAACGTGTTACAACTGCCCGCAAGGCATTGACGGACTCCTATCGCGCTACGGCCAGCAGTAAAATGCTGGATGCCGTTTGCCAGTTGCCGGTATACCGGTCGGCCCATACGGTGTTCCTTTATGCCTCGATGCCTGAGGAGGTTCAGTTATACGGACTGATGAGACAGGCATTGATGGATGGAAAGACGGTTTGTCTGCCGCTCATTACGGGAAAAGGGACAATGGAGGCGGTGTCGTTTTCTTCGCTGGATGACCTGGTGGCGGGGGACTACGGTATTTTGACCGTTGATCCGGCCAAACGAAAAATTGTTTCTGCCGAAGAAATCGATTTGATACTTGTTCCCGGAGCCGCATTTGACCGTGAGGGAGGACGCCTTGGCCTAGGGGCGGGGTTCTATGACCGTTTTATGACCGAAAAAGCACCGCAGGGGTATCGTTGTGCCATGGCTTTTTCCTGCCAGTTGGTGGAAAAAGTTCCGATGGAGCCTCATGATGTGGCTGTGCAGTACATCATTACGGAGAACGAGGCCTTTGCCGTAAAGTAAAGTGAGTGTTTGTTATGGAAATCAAGATTGGTCTGGCAAAGACGGCCAAATATGCAAATGAAGTGTGTGGCGATTGCTGTGATATTGCGGAGCGCCCGCACGGTGGTATTTCGGCAATCATTGCCGATGGACAGGGGCATGGTCTTTCGGCGCATCATACCAGCAGCTGGGTAGTCAATAAGGCAGTACAGCTGATTTCAGATGGTGCCCGGGATGGAGCCGTAGCCCGTGCCGTTCATGACTATCTTTATGCCATGAAGGACAAAAAAGTATCCTGTACGCTGACGGTAGTCAGCGCAGATTTGGATACTGAGACGGCGGTTATCAGCCGCAACTCCAATTGTCCGGTCATTGTGAAGACCGAGGATTACGAATCGGTTTATGATGAGCCGGTTGAGCCGATTGGTGTCAACCGTCATATGAAGCCGCTGATGTATGAGATTCCGCTGGAGGCGGGGATGCTTATCGTATCGTATACTGATGGCATTGACCACGCTGGCAGGAAACGGAACGGACATGGCGCGGACTTTGGGAAAATCATGGAAATCATCCGCAAAAATAAGGCGGAGGATGCACAATATATTGCTAAAAGCATTATGGATTATGCTTTGACATTGGATGTGGATAAAGCTTCGGATGATATGACTGTTCTGGTCATGGGGGTTACGGAAGGTTCGTCCAATCCGCCCCGTATTGAGCAGATTGAGGTCACATATCCCTATTGACAAGGGGGCAAATGCTTTATGAGAATTGCAATTGTTGGTGTTTGCGCTTCGGGCAAGACAACGCTCGTTGCGGGACTTAGAGCCGCAGGCTATGATGCGTATAATGTTGCACAGGAACACTCCTGTGTGCATGATTTCTGGGCCAAAAAGAATCCTGACATGTTGGTCATGATAGATGCCACCATGCCGGCCATCCACAAGCGCCGAAAGGTGTATTGGGATGAGAACCGATTGATATCCCAGCACAAAAAACTGGCGGACGCCAGGGTTCATGCAGATCTCTATATCCAGACGGATTCGTATAATGCTGATGAAGTCCGGGAAAAAGTTATTGCCTTTATCAAAAAAAAAGAAGCGGGTAAATCCGCGTGATTTACCACGTCTGCTTTTATATAATAAAGTAAATCTGGGAGCGAGGCTCCCACAAGAAAGGGTTGAATCCGTTGAGAAAAGACAATCTCATCAAACTGATTGTCTGCGTTGTTGCTATCATCGGCATTTTTGTCGCTTTCGTCAAACCGCTGGCATTTTCGATTCGCCAGGGTCTTGACCTGCAGGGCGGCACGCATGTCGTACTCGAGGCAGAGGACACAGACATTGCAAAGGTCAACGATGACGCCATGAACCGCGTTGTCACCATCATGGAGAAGCGTGTCAACGCTTTGGGGCTTACGGAGCCGATTATCCAGCGCGAGGGAGAACGCCGCGTTATCATTGAGCTGCCGGGCGTCAAAGATCCGGATGCTGCCATCAAGACGATTGGTAAGACGGCAATGCTCGAGTTCAAGGACGAAGAGGGAAATACGGTACTTACGGGTACGGACCTTAAAGATGCTCAGGCTGCTACGAATCAGCAGAGTGGCCAGCATGTCGTAAATCTCGAGTTCTCTGATGAAGGGGCCAAGAAATTTGCGGATCTCACGACGAAAAATGTCGGCCGCACCATTGCCATCCTGCTTGATGGTGAAGTGTTGACGGCACCGAATGTCCGTGAGCCGATTCTCGGCGGCAAGGCCGAAATCTCCGGTCAGAAGACGCTGGAGGAGGCACAGCAGCTGGCTGTTGTCCTCAGAAGCGGTGCTCTGCCGGTTAAGGTCAATATCATTGAGACGCGTACGGTTGGCCCGTCCCTTGGTCAGGATTCCAAGGACAAGTCCACCTTTGCGTTTGCCGTTGGCATTGGCGCAGTCCTCGTATTTATGATCCTGTTCTATCGCTTGTCGGGCTTTATTGCTGACGTAGCCCTGATGGCTTACACCATCATGCTGCTGGGCCTCCTGTATCTCCTCGATGCGACGCTGACACTTCCTGGTGTTGCCGGTATCATTTTGTCAATTGGTATGGCCGTCGATGCGAACGTTCTGATTTTTGAGCACTTTAAAGAGGAGTACCAGATTCAGGGCAAGACGCTGCGCCTGTCGATGGATGCAGGCTTCAAGCGTGCGTTTACGACGATTTTTGACTCGAACATCACGACAATCATCGCTGCGGGTGTCCTGTTCTTCCTGGGCACTGGTACGATTCGCGGCTTTGCCATTACGCTGGGACTTGGTACGATCCTGTCGATGTTTACGGCCATCACCCTGTCGCAGTACATGTTGAAGCTCATGATTAACTCAAAGATTGCAGAGTCCCCGAGCGCTTATGGCGCCAATGGCTATATGCTTTGGAAGAAGGAGGACCTGAAACATGAATAAACTCAATCTAGCAGGACATAGAAATATTTTCTTCCTCCTTTCAGCTATCATCATTGCCGCAGGTATTGCCTGCATGTGCATCCGCGGCTTCAACTTCGGCATTGACTTTACGGGCGGTACGATTATCGACCTCAAATTCGAAAAGCCGGTAACAATCGCTGAGGTTCGTTCGAGCCTGGCAAAATACAATCTGGAAGGTTCGACGATTCAGCTCTCCGGAGAAACCGGTGGGGCAACGGACGCAACGGTGGGGGAAAATGTCATGATTCGCACGGTTGACCTCGAGGAAGACCAGCGTAAGGATGTTATGGCAACGCTTAAAACGGATGTGGCCGATTACCAGGTACTGCGTGAGGAAAAGGTTGGCGCTACCATCGGCGGTGAGCTCATCACCAATGCGGTATTGGCGCTGGTCGTTTCGTGGGGACTTATCATCTTTTACGTTGCTTATCGTTTCGAATGGCGCTTCGGCGTTGCGGCTGTCCTTGCATTGATTCACGATATTCTCATCGTGCTGGCAGTATTCTCCTTTACGCAGCGTCAGATTGACTCGTCGTTTATCGCGGCGCTCTTGACGGTCGTTGGTTACTCGATTAACGATACCATCGTTATCTTCGACCGCATCCGTGAGAATCTCAAGCTGCACTTCCGTCGTGGCGGCAATATCGATACGCTCGTCAATACGTCGATTTTCCAGACGCTGACGCGCTCGCTGTACACGGTCTTCACGGTCATGTTCACGACTTTGGCGCTCTACTTCTTCGGCGGCGACACGACGAAGGACTTCGCCTTTGCCCTGCTCGTCGGTTTCGGTTGTGGCTGCTATTCGTCCATCTTTATCGCCAGCCCGCTCTGGATTGTCTTCCGCAACTGGGGCGAGAAAAAACATAAGGCAAAAGTGGTAACGGAATAATTGAAAGAATAAAACGCCTAGGACTAATGTAAGTCCTAGGCGTTTTACTTACTGGATTTTATGACTTCTGCCTGGCCCGTTGAATACTAGAAAATGAAAAAAATTTGTAAGTTAGCAGTGCATAAAACGGGGAATTAAGCTGAAGGGACGTTAATGATCTGAAATCAATCGTTTTACCTTTAATCGCATTGAATCTGTCTGATTCGCCTGATTGGTCAAATTTTGACTGGTTAGGCGAATTTTGACTTTTCGGGCGTTGGAACGTGGTACAGGTCAAGTACTAGGCAGGATTTTGACTTGTCAAAAACGAAATATACAAAATGGAAATACGGACTTTGGATTGATGGGCTTGACTGGGGAGAGGAATCTTACTATGAGCAAGAAAGACCAGTTTGTAAATCGGCCTTATATTTTGTCATCAGAAATGCGGGAAGCTTTGGAAGGGTTGGCTATTCCCCTAGCGATGTATCAGTTTTTGCAGGGCAACATTCATGTGCTATTGGTATCGGATGGCTTGTTGAGCTTGCAGGTTCCTGGTTGTACACGAGAGGAACTCGTGTCGCAATTTGAGAACGATATGTATAAGAATGTCCATCCAGATGATACGGTGCATGTGGCGGTGGCTGCGATGGATTTTGCCCGCACACAGGGAGTCATTTATGATGCACAGTATCGGGAACGGCTCTATGGTAGGGAAGACTATCGCATTTTGCATGCCCGTGGAACACACTGCTATTTGGAAGACGGCACAGAGTATGCTGTCGTCTTTTACGATGATGTCACGGAAGCTATTGACGAGTTCCATTTGCACGAGAAACTTTATATTCACTCCTTGGAAGAGTTAATCAATAGCAATGGAGAGGCCTTTGCTATTGTGGGGGCAGAAGGACATAAGCTTTTCATGTGCAATCATGAGATGCGGGTCCTTTGGCCGCCAGTCCGTTTTTTTGATAGCGGGATAACCTTTGAGGAGTACTTTTATTCGGCAGATGATAGGAATATCCTTCCGTTGGATGATTTGGCAGATGGGCCGGAGACGATTGTGTCATTAAGGGAGGGCGAGACGGAAATCCTGCTGCAGGTGATACGGACGGTTTGGAAGGGACAGCCAGCCTACATTTTGCGGGCAGCACTGCGGGATGAGAAGTTTTACGATGAATGGACTAGCCTTCCCCATGGCAATTACTTTCGTTTGCGTGGTCACGTAGCAGGCCAGCGGTTGGTGCGTGAGGGCAGGCGGCCGGCAATCATGGACATCCGTGTTTGCCGCATGCCATCGCGTAATAGCCGGTATGATTTTTCTGAAGATGATGACCTTATGATGCGCATCGCGAAACAAATCCGGTTGCAGTTTCCCGATGCGCTGGTTTGCCGCTTTGGGGATGAACGTTTTGTGGTGTTGTGTGCTGCCAGTGGAGCTGAAGATGCGTTTGCGGAAGTTAAACGGCAGGTCATGGCACAGGAGAAGGGCGATGTGCTGCGGATTTATGCTGGTATTTGTCTTGCTGGGGACGAAGCAGAAGAATTCCTGCATGCCTGCGATCGGGCGAAACTCGCAGCTGATTTTTTGCGCTCTTCGCCAGACAGGGATTGTGCGTATTATGCACCGGAAATGGAGCAGAGAGCAGAGCTTTATGATTATATTGCGGCGCACATTGATGAAGCAGTGCAGCGGGATTATGTCCAAGTGTATTATCAGCCGATAATCCGTACGCTTACGCGGACGCTTTGTGGGTTTGAGGCTTTAGCGCGGTGGCAGGACCCGCAGCGCGGTATGTTGAGTCCCGGCTTTTTTATCCATACGTTGGAAAACACGCGGCAGATTCATAAGTTGGACTGCTATATGATTCGGCAGATTTGCAAGGATTTGCGCACTTGTATGGATATGGGGCGGCCGGTGGTTCCAGTTTCTGTCAATTTGTCCCGACTGGACTTTTTGCTCTGTGATATTTTTGCCGTAGTAGAGGCGGCAGTGGCAGATTATGGCCTTACACGCAACCTTTTGCACATTGAGGTGACAGAGAGCCTGCTGGCGGGAGAGGAGATGGTCCGGCAACAGATTGCACGCTTTAAGGCGGCTGGTTACGTAGTGTGGATGGATGACTTTGGCAATGAGTATTCTTCACTGAATACCTTGAAAGACTGTGATTTTGATGTGCTCAAGCTGGATATGCAATTTGTCGCGAATCTCAATGAACGCTCGCAGGAGATCATCCGCTATACGATCGCAATGGCCAAGCGTATCGGGTTTGAGACACTCGCTGAGGGAGTGGAGACAAAAGAACAGCTGTTGATTTTACAAGAAATGGGCTGTGAGATGGTGCAGGGGTATTATTATGGCCGCCCGCAGCCATTGTTTAGTGCATTTGAATCCATTCGTCAGCAGGAGATTGAGATTGAACAGGTGGCGGATGTGCCGTTGTTTCGGGAACTTAGCCGGACAGATTTTTTGATCGACAATGGCATAGCCGTAGTGGAACTAAAGCGGGCGCGGTTTCATTATTTGGGGGCCAATCCGCCTTATATCGAGATGTTGCGGATGTTTGGCTTTGATGGGCTGCAGGCTGCAGAGACAACATTGAATAATGGAATAATGAATTGGATGGGGCAGATTTACGGATATTGCCAGGAGGCTCGCCGTCAAGGACAGGCTGTTTCGCATAACTTCCTGCGGAAGGGGAATCTTTGCCTGCTGAAAGTGGAATATGTTGGCAGGTGTGATGAACGTCAGTTTTATCGTTTCATGACGCATAATGCAACTAATAATTTTTCGAATACTGAATTGTCGAAGTTTCATCCATCATCGCAATATTTGATTGAGATGTTTCAAGATATTGCCCTTGTCGACGTGGGACAGGACTGCTTTGAAAAAGTCTATTCCCAAAAGCATTGGGATGGTTTTGAAGGGACCATGTCATTTCGACAAGTGGCAGAACTATTCACGCAACAGGTGATTCATCCTGAGGATAGTGGGCGTTTTGCAGAGTTCATGCAGCTGGATTGGCTGGAGCAGATGGAAAAACAGGAACAACGCTGCTTGCGTGAGTTTTTCCGTATTAATTTGCCGACAGGAGGAAGCCGGTGGGTGGCACTTAACAT
>CALYVJ010000082.1 GCA_945494195.1 uncultured Selenomonas sp.
TAATATAGGAAAAGTGATCGAAATAAGGAGGTCTTGATTATGGTGACTTATGAAGAATTGTTTGAAGCGGCCAAGAAACAGGGCTTTGGTGGTACCTTTGAGGAATTTTGTGTGGCGTACAATACCTTTCAGCAGCTAAAGCCATCGACGGAGAAGCAGGTCCGCGGCATGGTTCAGCAGGAAAGCCTGGCTGACCATATGGATAAGACTCTGGAAATCGCGTATAAAAAACTTTGACCGGTCAACTGTCAAATTTTGACTTTTTGTTTTTTTTGTCGTATACTAATACCTGTACGTTAGCACTCATCCTAGTAGAGTGCTAAAAACTTCAAAAACTATTTCTGAAAAGGAAGGCAGATAGATATGGCAAAAGAAACCCATGAATTTCAAGCGGAGACCAAACAACTTCTGGAACTGATGATTCATTCCATCTATACGAATCATGAGATTTTTCTGCGTGAGCTTATTTCCAATGCATCAGATGCAATTGACAAGGTTCATTTTGCGAGCTTGACGAATCGCGAACTGCTTGAGGGGGATGATAGCTTCGAGATTTTCCTGGAGCCGGATAAAGATGCGCATACCCTGACGATTTCCGATAATGGTATCGGCATGAGCCGCGAGGAAGTCATCGAAAACATTGGTACCATTGCCAAATCCGGTACGAAGGCTTTCATGGAACAGCTCAAAAAGGCAAAAGAAGCCAGTGAAACTGGCGAGAGCAATACGGACAAAGAGCTCATCGGCCAGTTCGGTGTTGGCTTCTATTCGGCCTTCATGGTAGCTGAAAAAGTTACCATCGAGACGCGCAAGGCTGGCGAGAAACAGGGGACCCGTTGGGAGTCCACGGGTGACGGCTCCTACAGCATTGAAGAATGTGAGAAAGAGAAACGCGGTACGACGATTACGATTACGCTGGGCAAGGAATTCTTCGGAGATGCCTCGGAGGAAAACTACACGGATACCTATAAACTGGAAAGCCTGGTCAAAAAGTATTCCGATTATGTCCGCTATCCGATCAAGATGAACTTCACCTTTGAGGAAACGCCGAAAGATGATGAGGGCAAGGAAATCGAGGGAGCAGAGAAGGTAAAACGTGTGGAGCTTCGTACCTTGAACTCCATGCAGCCGCTTTGGACCAAAAATAAATCGGAAATCAAAGACGAAGAATACGAGGAATTCTTCAAGAATCAGTTCCATGAATGGGAAAAACCGATGGAGGTATTCCATACCCATGCAGAAGGTTCTGTGGAGTACACGGCGCTGCTGGCAATCCCTGCCCATGCACCGTTCAACCTCTATCATACGGATTATGAACCGGGATTGCAGCTCTATTCTCGTCACGTATTCATTATGGACAAGTGTAAGGACTTGCTGCCGGATTACCTGCGGTTCATGAAGGGCTTGGTGGATTCGCCGGATCTTTCGCTCAACATCAGCCGCGAATTGCTGCAGCAGAGCCGTGAGCTCAAGACTATTGGCAAGGCACTGGAAAAGAATATCCTCAAGGCGTTGGGCCGCAAGATGAAGAACAAGCGCGAGGATTATGAGAAATTCTGGAATGAGTTTGGCAAGTCGCTCAAAATTGGCGTCTATGGCAGCGTATACTCGGGCATGGATACCATCAACAATCTTAAAGACCTGTTGCTCTTCATGAGCTCGAAAGAGGGCAAACTGGTATCCCTCAAGGAATATGTTGAGCGCATGCCGGAGAGCCAGAAGAAAATCTATTATGCGACGGCAAAGGACAAAGCAACCATTGAGCAGCTGCCGCAGATGGAGACGCTGCGTGATAAGGGCATCGAGGTGCTCTATCTCTTAGACCCCGTGGACGAGCTCTGCATCGAGGCATTGCGTGAATACGAGGGCAAGCAGTTCCATTCCATCAGCCGTGGTGACTTGGATCTCGATGATGCTGAGAGTCAGGAAGTCAAGAAGGAGACCGAAGATATCCAGAAGAAGAACGACGATCTTATGAAGGACATCAAAGAAGCGCTGGGAGAAAAGGTCGCCGATGTCAAAGTTTCGGCTCGTCTCAAATCCAGTGCAGTCTGTCTGGTGGCTGATGAAGCTGGCCCGTCGCTGTCTATGGAACAGACCTTTGCGGATATGAACAACCCGCTGTTCAAGGCACGCCGCATTTTGGAGATCAACCCGCATCATGATTTGTTCACGCGCCTGCAGTCTTTGCATGAGGCTGGTAAAGACCGTGCAGAGTTCAAAGATTACTGCGATCTCCTTTATACGCAGGCACTGCTCATCGAGGGTATTCTGCCGGAAAATCCTGTCGAGTTTGCGAATAAAGTAGCAAAACTTATGGCGAAATAAGAAAAAATTCTTTAAAAATAATAGCCTGCTTCCGTTTGGAGGCAGGTTTTTTTCTTTTGATAACGAATTATATACAATAGAACCGAATGAAATGGAGGGCATAGAATGGATAAACAGCCGGATATGGAATGGTTTGATTACGTAATCAGCAAGCTTGAAGATGTCGATGATGTGCTGCTGATGGAGGGTCACCAGAAATCACATAAGAAAGTCAGTGATGCCATCGACCTTCTGACCTGGTCAGAGGAAAACCTCATGAAGGGGGCTCTGCCATGTATCGCATCCCGTCATAGCACGCGGAAGTTCAAACCGGAGCCAATTGAGGAAGAGAAGCTGCAGCAGGTAATCGAAGCCGGGCGGCAGGCACCAAGTGGTAAGAACAAACAGCAGAATCATTTTCTGGTAGTTCGGGACCCCAAGGTGCTCGATACGTTGGTACGTCTCGTGCAGGAAGAATTTGCCAAGATGGAGATTACCGATGAAAACAGTGATGACATTGGCAGCGCAATCCGTCTCTCCAAGAAGGGGAACTATGTATTCAAATATAATGCGCCTTGCCTGATCATTGTTGCCAATAGGCGCAACTATGGCAACCGTTATGCGGATACCGCTTGTGCCATCGAAAACATGATGCTGGCGGCCAATGCCCTTGACCTCGGGGCCTGCTGGATTAACCAGCTGCGCTGGCTCAAGGATAACCCCGTTATCATGGAGTATCTCTATGAGCTGGGGCTTCAGGAAAACGAGGCGGTATTTGGCTCCTTGGCCATCGGCTATGCCGACAGCGAAGATGGCTTGCCGAACCGCCGGGCGATTCCCATCAAAGGCAACGAAGTTACTTATATCGGTTAAAATGACAAACCAGCGAGCGTGTAACCAAATCGTTCGTTGGTTTTTTTCTTGTGTACTGGTGAGTCACATTTTGCATAGAACTGCGTAAGTAGCAGGAATTTTTTCATTCATGTATAATATATATATTTAGGACATTTTGCAAACAAGGAGATTTATACTATGCAGAAGATAAAGAAGGCTGTTATTCCGGCAGCTGGTTATGGGACGCGCTTTCTGCCGGCTACGAAGGCGACGCCGAAGGAAATGTTGCCGATTGTCGATAAACCGACCATCCAGTATATCGTCGAAGAGGCGATGGCCAGCGGTATTGAAGATATCCTGATTATCAGCGGGCATGGCAAGCGTGCCATTGAAGATCATTTTGATGGAGCACCTGCATTGGAAGCGGAATTGCTGAAAAAAGGAAAATTGGACCTTCTGGAAAAAGTTCAAGAGACGGCCGATATCAATATTCACTATATCCGCCAGCGCTACATGCGCGGCTTGGGGGATGCGATTCTCTGTGCGAAGTCGTTTATGGGCGATGAACCCTTTGCTGTACTGCTGGGAGATGATGTGGTTTACAATCCGGAGAAACCGGCGCTGCGGCAGCTTATGGATGTTTACGAGGCTACCGGCGGTTCTGTACTGGGCTGCCAGAATGTACCAGAGGAGAAGGTTTCTGCCTACGGTATCGTGGCGGGGATGAAGACGGATAATGAGCGCCTGATGAAGGTAACGGACATGGTGGAAAAACCAGCTTGGGAAGAGGCTCCCAGCCGTATGGCTGTGTTAGGGCGCTATATCATCAAGCCGCAGATTTTCGGCATCCTCGAAAAGACGGAGCCAGGCAAGGGCGGTGAAATCCAACTCACCGATGCACTTAAGGTCCTGGCCCGTGAGGATGTCGTCTATGCCTATGATTTCGAGGGCACGCGCTATGATGTTGGCGATAAGCTGGGATTCCTCAAGGCAACAGTGGAATTTGCCCTGCGCCGGAAGGATTTAGGGGAACCTTTTAAAGCCTATTTGCAGGAACTTACGGGAAGAATCTGAGGTGTGACTTTTGCAGACAAAAAATAAGGCCAACCTGGCTTTGGGCATTAGTGCCGCCGGTCTCATCGGAACGATGGCAGCCGGCGGCACTGGCTTTTTGCCAGGTCTTTTGCATCATGGATTTCTAGCCGCAACCATTGGCGGCCTGGCCGATTGGTTTGCCGTGACGGCAATCTTTCATAAACCCCTCGGCATATCTTATCGTACGGATATTCTGCGCCGCAACCGGTCGCGCATTATGGATGCCATTGTAACGTTTGCCAGCGAGGATCTCTTGAGTACGAAAAATATCATGCGGGTCATTGAGGCGCAGGATACGGCGCGTTTGCTGGTGGAGTATCTCGAGCATCGCGGCGGCCGTGAGCGCGCGCATGAAGTGGTCGAGACTGTTTTGCTCCGGGCGGTGGAGGATTTGGATACGGCTGCGGTGGCAGCGGAACTCTCCCCGGCGATTCGGGAGGGGCTTCAGACCTTTGCTTTAGAGGATATCGTGTCTGACCTTCTGGAAATGCTGGCGGAAGAAGAGCATTCCGAGCGAATACTGGCAAGCCTGCTGGCCATCAGCCAGCGCTTGCTGGAATCAGATCCCTTGCAGCAGGTATTGCTTTCGCGTATCACGAGCCTGCGCCAGCAGTATGAGAAGGATTCTGCGGGACGGGCCTTTGTACTTGCCTCACTTGGCATTACCGATGCGCGGATTCTTGAACTGTTGCTCATGCGTATGCAGCAACAGCTCAAAACAATGCTGGCTGAGCCAACAGAGAGTTATGCCAGCATAAAGGCCGGCCTTGAGACAATGTTGCGGGCGTTGAGCCAGGATGCGCGGCTGCGCGATATTCTGCAGGACCGCAAGGAACAATTGTTGGCAGGACTTGATCTCGAGGGGGGATTGGCGCGCTGGCTCGAGACTAATCTCAAAGGCGAGGCACCTTTCTGGCTGCCGCAGGTGCATGCTTTCCTCGATGGTCGCATGGATGATTTTTCACGCTCTGAGCCTTGGCAGCGGCGCTTTGATCGTCTCGTCAAGCAGTTTGTCGATGATGAGTTGGTAAAACATCATGCGTTGATTCCGGGAATTATCCGGGAGCGCCTCGATGAGTTTTCCGATGAGGAACTTGTAGCCTTTGTCGAAGCCAAGGTGCAGGATGATTTGCAGATGATCCGCATCAACGGTTCGCTGGTAGGGGCATTGGTTGGCATGGGGCTCTATCTGGTCGTCACGTTGTTGGAAAGGATGTGGGGGCTATGAGATGGGCAGATTTTAATAAAGCCGATAAGACCCTGCTGCTGGCTTTGCTGATATTTTTCCTGGCGTTAGTGCTGCATTTGAATTATCCGGATAAGGTGCTGGCGAATGGTTTCCTGTTCTGCACCGAAGCAGCTTTGGTGGGCGGCATTGCTGATTGGTTTGCCGTGACGGCTATTTTCCGCAGGCCTTTGGGGGTTCCATATCATACGGCTATTTTACCGCGCCGCCGGCAGTCGTTCATCGATGCATCCGTGACGATGGTGCAGCGGGAGTTCTTTTCCCGGCGCAAGGTGTTCCGTCATTTGGAGCGGCTGCATCTGATGCCAATGCTGTTGGGATGGCTGGCGGAACCGGAGACTGAGAATCGTCTGGTCCTGCAGCTGGTCCATTATGCGCGGGATTTTTTGTTTCAGCAGGACGCACGAGGGCAGGTGAAAGTGATAGCGGATAGATTCCGCAGTACTTTGGAGACGCTGGAACCAGAACCCTTCTTTGCCCTTTGGGGCGGTTGGTTGCGGCAGTCGGGGAAAGATAAGGAATTCCTGAGCCGTGTGGCAATATATCTCCGTGCCCGGGCAGCCACAGAGGATACCTGCCGCGCCTTGGCAGAAATGTTTGAGCACTACGGTGAGGAGAAGGTACAGGACAATTCGTTGGGGGCTTTTCTGATGGGGCTGGCCAAGGCGGTAGATCTCGTCAATTACGAGGAGGCTGCTAAACTCGTGCAGCAGCAGATTTTGGTGATGCTTGATGACCTGGCGGCGAAGGATTCCGGTTTACAGCGGGAGCTTTTGGCTCTGTTTTACGAGAAGGCGGCCGAACTCAATCAGGAGCCGGCCTTTCATCAGTTAGTTCATGAACTGAAAGACCGGCTCGTCAAGGACTTGCCGCTAGAGGCGGCTGTTTTCCGGACCCTCGACCATCTGCATCGTCATTTTGCGGCCGACAAGGCGCGGTATGTTGATCCGCTTTCGGAGCATATGCCAACGCTTAGAACACGGATGGAGGAAATCCTGCGCGGTGAGTACCGGCGCATGCTGAAGCTCGTGGAATCCGATGAACTGCTTCGCCGTTCTATTGGTCATTTTCTCTATGACCTCATTGCACGCACCGCGCTACATGCCCAGACCCTTGTAGGTGTCATTGTCGCGAATGTTTTGTCGCGGCTTACCGATGAACAGCTCAATCATCTGGTCTATGATAAGGTGGAACCGGACCTATTGTGGATTCGCATGAATGGTTCAATCGTCGGGGCGGGAATTGGATTGGTGTTGTTTTTCCTTATGGTATGTTTGAGCTAAACAAATGTCTTTAAAAACGTTGAATAGATTGACAATTTTTCTAGGTTGTTAATTTCATTCTCCAACGGCAGAATGGAGAACAGGATGCCCACATATAAGGAGATAGCAGGTGAGGCCGGCGTATGACTGTATATTCGGAGGAGGATGGATTTTATGTTTCAGAAAACTGATTTTTGGGTTGGGTTGGCTGGAGGTGCTGTCGCTGGTTTTTCGGGGTATCGTTTGAT
>CALYVJ010000083.1 GCA_945494195.1 uncultured Selenomonas sp.
TACACGAATTTCATTATAACAAACTCTTATTCCTTATTCAAGCATATTCCTTCAATTCCCCTGGCCCCCCCAATCAGAAATTGCCGATTAACCGGAACCAGTTCTGATGGCGGTCGACAAGATATTCCAAACCGAGGAAATCATGCATTTTATAGCGCAGGGCGGCCTCCCCATTTTTGTCAAAGAAGCGGTACTCATACCGCAGCAGCCAGCGGGGAGCCAGCTGCCGCGAGGCTGCTATGACGAAGCGCCGCTCGTGCAAATCATAGCGAAGCTGCGCATGAGACCTAGAACTCAGGCGGCGGTCATATCCTGCAGCCCAGCCCCAGTCCATATCCTGAGGCATGAGGTCCACCAACAAAAACAACTCGTCCTGCTGGGACAGCATTGTTCCGGCATGGAACCGGAACAACAGGCTCTCATCATCCTCATGGCCATTTTTATCTTTGCGCCCGATATCCAGCCAACCAGTCAGCCGAAGCCGGTACCGGCTCGTATCCGAGCGGCTCATGACGTGGAGCCGTTCGGCCACATCCATGCTGACCGTCGTCTGCATATGGTAAGAACGAAAATCCAGCAAATTGTCAAGCTCGTGGGCAAACTGCTGAGAAAGCTCCCGCTGATGCCGTTTGATGAACTCCACCGGAACCCCGACCAGATCATCTACTTTATCCTGCATCACCTCGCGGCGAGCCAAAAGCGTCACATTAGGCACCGTATCCGAGCGCATGGATAAATCCACCGTCCGTACCACGGGCAATTTCGGATAAACCACCAGTTTTACCTTAGCTTCACTTTCCGGGTCAATCTCAAAATCACCACGGAACTCTGGCAGATGGCTCGCTAAATAATCGTTCAGATGATGCTTTAGCACACCATTGGTCCAATCCGTCGCCGCTGTAGGAAGCCCCGTCAGTGCATCCCGGAAAACCGTATCCACCTCAGCCAAATCTCTGCGGACCAAGCTCTCCATGCGTAGCGGCATTCCCTCCACCTGTACATCGACATCCACCTGGGTAATGACATCCGACCAAGGCAAAAGCAATACCTCCACCTTTGTCTCAGCAGCCGGATGGATTGTTACCTGGCAGACAGTATAGCCTACCAGCACCTTATCGAACACCTCGTGAATGAGCTGTTCCTTCTGCTGGCATGAAGCCTCAACCGACGCTACGGTCTGGCCATCAATAAGCTGTCCGGCTATGGCCTGGACACTCTGCTGCATGCGTTTCTGTACCAGCGGCGGCATACTGTCAGCGGCGGTAACTACAGCCGTCACCTTCTCTACCCGCTGCACGGGAGCCGCTGCCGCCGGGTGGCTGCCAACCAGCCCCCCCAAGGCCGTCAGCAATGCCAGGATAATCCTCATGCGGCCAGCCACTTCCTTTCTTCGGCAATCAGAACGTGCCACCTACCGTGAAGTGGACACGACCGCCATTCTTGCCGCGGCCATAATCAAGGCGCAGCGGTCCGATTGGCGTATTCAGGGAGAGTCCGACACCTACGCTGCCCTGGATATCGTCCGTCCCCGGTACCCAATCATTGTACCAGGCACCGCCCCAATCAGTGAACAGGGCGCCCTGTACTTTCGAAACAATGGGGAAGCGGTACTCAAGGGTCGCCAGTGCCATACGGGTGCCGCGGAACTGGTCCTCACGATAACCGCGCAAGCTGCTCTGGCCACCGACCTTGAACAAGTTGAACTCCGAAATATGACCACGGCCTGCACCATACTGGCCACGCATCGCCAATACCTGCGCATGGCCCACCTTTACATAACGCTGGTCTTCAATGGTCATCTTTTGGAAGTCAAAATCTGCCCCCAGGCCAGCCACCTCACCAGAGATGCTGATACGTCCGCCCGTTGTCGGATTGTAGATATTGTCACGGGTATCCGTTACATGCTCCAGGGTAACGCTGCGGGTCGTACCAAAGTTGTCCTTCACCCACTGAGTGCCCTGGCGATTACCGTCCGTATGACGTACATACTGATCCTTGCGGTTGCGCAGCGTAATGTAGTTCGTAGAGTATTCGCTTACCGGACGGCTCAACGTAATCTCACCACCGGAATATTTCCGCATATAAGACTCTTTATGATGTCCGTCCGTATCATAGTCATCATATTCATAAGTACGGTTATAAATGCGGAAGGTTCCCGCTGTTTCCTTATCATCAAGCCATGGCTTGCGATAGGAGAAAGAATACCCATGGGCGTCAGAATCGTCGCCACTCTTCTCAAAGGTCAGACTGACAGCATCGCCCGTGCCGCGGAAGTTTGTATCGCCGACACTGATCATGCCGATGACACCGTCTTCGCTGCTGTAACCAGCACCGATGCCGAAGGAACCCGTGCGTTTCTCTTTGACATCCAGCTCTACTTCTACCGCATTCGGCTCAACGCCCGGATTCATCTTGATATTGACATCCTCAAAGAAACCGAGGTTATAAACGCGCTGAAGGCTGCGGCGTGCCTGTTTGGAGTTAAAAGGCTCTCCAGGCTTCTGGCGCATCTCGCGCAGGATAACGCGCTCTTTTGTCTTGGTGTTGCCTTTTATCTTATAGCTTTCCAGGGTGCCTTCGTTGATTTTCAAGACAAGATTGCCATTGCGGTCAATATTCATATCCGTAATCTTGGCCAGGATATAGCCATCCTTACGATACTGATCTTGGATGGCCTGGACGTTCTGCTGCAGCGTGCGGCTGTTCAGGAGATCGCCCTGCTTGACTGTAATCAAACCGTAGAGAACCTCATCGGACTCCACCGTATTGCCGACAATCTTGACGCTGGAAAGAACCGGGTTCTCGAGTACATGATAGGTAATGACTACACCCTCCGGAACCTTTTCAAAGGTCGGATAGAGATCATAAAAATAACCGGTATTGTAAATCGCATCACGATCCTTGTTCAATCCCTTGACGGTGAACATATCCCCTGTATGCATCGTAATCGCTGCTTTCGCCGTAGCTTCTGTCGACTTTGTCGTTCCCTCAAAGGCTGTATCGACAATAGTCTGGCCTTCAAAGGACTTCATGTGTTCGGCAATTTCCTTCTCCTGGGGACGTACTTTGCCCCATTCCTGGGTACGC
The DNA here is from genome assembly GCA_945494195.1 of uncultured Selenomonas sp. Taxonomy (GTDB): domain Bacteria; phylum Bacillota; class Negativicutes; order Selenomonadales; family Selenomonadaceae; genus Selenomonas_A. The sequence goes on from CALYVJ010000083.1 coordinate 3,088, forward strand.
GTATCAACCGCTGCATCCTTTGCCTGTTCCTTCGCTGCCTCAGCAGGTTTCTGCGCCGAGGCAGTGTTCTCTGAGGCGGCCGGTGCCGAAGCTTCTGCATTAGCGGCTGGCGCCGTCACATCGGCAGCTGCATAAGCGGCCCCTGGGAATACCGAAAAACTGGCAGCAAGCGCTACCGCATAAGCAAGGAATCTCTCATTCTTTTTGTTCAAGGATCAAAACCTCCTAGGTGTAAATATCTATCATCACTACTGCCGCAGGGCTTTGCCTGCTGACTGCATGAGTTTCTGTGTTTCTGCATCCGGTACATGACCGGATTTCTTGGTGGCAGGTGCCGCTTGTTCTTGCGGGGGCAGGACACGCGGCTGTTCCTTGGCAGCTTCTGTCGGCAGAGCCCTCGGCCCCTCCGCTTTTATTGGCGGCTGCTCGGGTGCCGACGCAGCCGTTTCGACGGGGCGGTTCGGCTGGGACTGATCTCCCCCTCCCAAAGAACTTCTTTCGGCCACGGATTCCGAAGGCAGGGAAACATCCTGCTGCGGCGCCAGCGGCACACTTTTCCCCTGAGGGAGTACCGCCATTCCCGCCACCACCAAGATGACTGCCACCAGCGCGGGCAGCAGACGGCCGCCCCAACGCTTTAGCTTAACACTGCGCGGACTGTCTTTTACCTGAGCCAGCTCTGCCTTGGCCAGCATCAAGTTCAACTCCCCCCGGACATCATTTTCTTTGTCCAGGGAATGTTCTGCCTGTCCCAGCCAATCACGGGCCGCACGTATATGATTTTTTTGTGCTTTACGCCGATCCGACATAGACCCCCCTCCTGTGATTCCAATCCTCTTAAATCTCTAGAACTATAATCCATCATGAGGTTCGATATTTGACCTGCTATTTTACACGATTATCTTAAAACAGCCACGTTTATAGCCATTTTTTAGCATCTTTTAGCGGTTTTTTGCTGATTTTCATCAGAATTCACCAATTATGCATAAACCGTGACAACATCCCCCGCACACGGCGAATGCCGTTTTTCTGCAACCGGTAGACATGAGATATGCTGACCTGCAGCCCCTCTGCCATATCGCCAGCCGCCTCGCTTTGCATATACAGACCTTCCAAGACCGCTTTCTCCTTTGCTGGCAGCCGGTCCATAGCCTGATGCAGGCGGCTGGCCAGCTCATGGCTTTCCGCCTGCTCCATTACCGAAGGACTCATATCCGCCAGATTATCCTTCAGGGAATCCCCGCCGTCAGCCGGCAACGCATCCATACAAGCCACATCAGAATTCCCTTCCTTCTGGAGAAAATTCAGCATGCGGCCACGAATGCGATGAACGGCAAACAAGCTGAAAGCCACCCCGCGTTCTGGCTCATAATGTTCCACGGCCTCAATGAGTCCCACTGTGCCTTCCTGTACCATATCCATGACCGATTGCAGCTGGCGGTATGGCAAGGCCTGTTTGAAAACCAACGGCTGATAGGACTCTATGAGCAGGCGCCTTGCATCTTCATCGCCCTCTTCTTTATACTTGCGCCACAGCACTTGTTCCCGTGCTGGCTCCAACAGCCGTACCCGGCTCAACTCTGCGATGTACTGCTCAAATTGCATCCTGCTCACCTCCTTTAATCATTATTGGGATAGTGTTCAGAAGGACATTCTGGCCTCAAGGCCGACAATGTAACCACTGCCTTCCCGATCAAAGGTCAATCCCAATTTGTCGTTAAAGTCATACTGGAGACCATAACGATTGACATTCTGACCGCCAAGACTGCGTGTATACTTCACCATAACCCGGTCTGAGATATATTTTCCCATCTGAACATTAAAATCGTATTTGTTTGTTTCATTTTCTAAATCATGACGGTCATAGATCGAACCACTGCCACGAGAAATCGTAAACTGATCCAGGAATAAGAAATCCCGCAGGACGTCTTCCACTTCCGACAAGAAGCTCATCTGAATGCCTACAGAGAGCATATCCCCAGCATTCATGCTCTTTTGGCCATTTTTATAGGCATCCCGCAAAGTCAACAGCTGGATAATTTGCGTCTGGCTCATCTCCGGACTGGACGTCAGCTTGATTTCCATTTTATCCAAAGGACCCTTAGCCGAAAGGAATACCTTAGCCTGGGTCAAACGGGTATCGGCAAAGAAATCGATACTTGGCAGAAAGGACGCCACCTGATCAAAAGTTGCCAGCCCTTCACGAATCTTAAACTCCGTCTTGAGATAATTTATCGTACCGCCACGTTTTACCTGCAGGCTACCGGACATCTTAGGATGGCTGACAATACCGCCCATATGGAATTGTCCGCCCAGATACAGGTCGTACAGATAGGAACTATAGAAATGAACCTTGTCCCCCACATTGACCTGGACATCCATTACCGCATCAGGAAGATTGCTGTCACCATCAGGAATCGCCGGAATAGACACCATGCAATTCTGGAAATCCACAGTTCCCGAAATCTTTGGCATATGGCGACCGTAAAAATCCGTATCGAAAACATGTATTTCAGCAATAAGCGGGCCACGGAAGAAATCACTCTCCACCTCCAGCTTATCGGCCTTAAACGTGAAATCGTATTTATCGGGAGAAACACCGTCAAGCTGCAGGAATCCCGTAAGGGAGTACGTGCCTTCGCCCATTTTACCAGAAAAATCCTGGACTGTCACTTTACTGCCAGCAAAAGCGATTTTCGCATTCATATCCGTTATGGGCTTCTCCAAAGCCTTCCATTTCACCGCTCCGTTGGTAAGCCCGACGGTACCATCAATCAGCGGATGTGCCAGTGTTCCATGGACTTTTAGGTTTCCGGTCGTTGCGCCCACTGCCCAATCAACCTGCTTGGACACTGTCGGCAACAGCGACAAATCTGCCTGGTCGAGGGAGACCGTGAGCTGGATCTGCTCGATATCATCAAGCTGTTCATTCTTATCGGCAAAAATCGCCCGGGAAGGAATGATCCCCTTGGCACTTGCCTGATACTTTTTTTCCCCAGCCGTCTTCTGGACGGTAAAATTATCTACCGTTATCAAACCATTCTTCAAATGGAAACCGCCATCCAAAGTATCAAAGGTAGAGCCCTGTACCCCGCCATTATGCCCGCTGACCGTTACGTCAGCCGACGGGTTCGTAAGGAATCCGCCAAAAGTAGCTTCAATATCCGCTGTGCCAATGACATCGGCCTGTATCCCAACGGCCTTGGCAAACATTCCCATCTCCAGATCAGATGCTGAAAGTTTCCCCTGCAGGAGTTGTTCTGCCGCTACTCCCACAGTACCTGTCAGCGTGAATAAGCCCTTGCTGCCTTGTTTCCCTGCGATTTCCTTAACGGTCACCACCTGATCGGCCAGCTGCATATCAATGTCCACATCATGGACATCATAGCCGCCAACAGTCCCCTTCGACATGCTGCCATAGACGGATACCTGCGGGTTATCCACCGTCCCCCCCAAAGTCGCACTGCAGTTCAGCCGCCCCTGAACCAAATCGTTTTTCTGATTCAACAGCGCCGTAATCGCATTGATATCGGCATTCTGGACAACTATATCCCCCGTAATCGCCTGGGTCTCCGTATTGATGGAGGCCACGGCATCATAGGTGCCGCCATTCTGCTCGAAACCGAACTGGTCTACATCCACACTGCCATTACGGTATTTGACCATACCGTGAAGATTCTTGATTTCCTGGTCATTGAGTACAATATCCGGTGCATCCAGAATCCCATAAAATTCCGGACGGTCCACATTGCCCTTGATATAGCCCTTGAAGATACCATGCCCACTCACCTCATAGGGCAGCTTGTGTTCAATGCGCTTGAGGTCAATATCCTTCGCCTCA
>CALYVJ010000084.1 GCA_945494195.1 uncultured Selenomonas sp.
ATTTCGATGACGACGGTTATCCAGATGATCATGCTCCTCATGGGTGCAATCATGCTGTTCACTTGCAAAGTCAAGGCTAAAGAGGTTGGTAACAGCCAGGTATTCCGTTCTGGTCTCGTAGCTGTTATCTCCGTTTATGGTGTTGCTTGGATGGCTGATACGTATTTCTCCAATCACATGGCATTCCTCAAGGAAGTTCTTGGCTCGGCCGTACAGAATTATCCGTGGGCTTATGCTCTGATTGCATTCTTCACTTCGAAACTCGTTAACTCGCAGGCAGCTGCTGTATCCATTGTCGTTCCGATGGCTCTGGGAATTGGTACCGATCCGGTAATCATCATTTCCTTCATCTCGGCAATCTATGGTTACTTCTTCCTGCCGACTTATCCGTCTGACCTGGCCTGCATCGGCTTTGACCGTTCCGGTACGACGAAGATCGGTAAGTACATTCTGAACCACAGCTTCATGATTCCGGGACTTCTCGGCGTATTCACGGGCTGCTGCGTTGGTTTCGTAATTGCACATATTCTCTACTAATCGTTAGCAGAGGTTAACGAAAAAGATGACATTTGCTGATGTCATCTTTTTCGTTTATATGGGGGGGATTTCTTGATGAAAGAGTATACGTTCCATTATGGTCACGGAGTCAAAAACTTTTCAATCGATGAAGCAAAGGTGATTAAAGAGATTGAGATGCCGGCGGTGGAGCCGCTGGCTGATGTAAAGCAGGCGGTACTGGACGCTATCTATAATCCGATTGGACAGGCACCTATCAACGAGGTCATTAAGCCAGGGGATACGGTTACCTTTATCTGCAATGATCCGACAAGAGTAGCAAACAGTTTTGATTTCATGCCGGTGTTAGTGGATGAGCTTAATAAATTAGGCGTTCCTGATGAAAATATGCAGATTGTCTTCTCGCTTGGAACGCATCGGCTGATGACGGAAGAGGAGATGGCAGAAGGTGTCGGGGAGGAAGTAGCAAAGCGCATCAAAATGTTCAACAGCGATTGCAATGTTCCTTCGGATTTTGAGTATTTCGGTACTACCAGACGGTTTACGCCTGTACTCATCAATAAGCACATTTGCCATAGCGATCATGTTATTCTCACGGGTACTATCGTTCATCATTATTTCAGTGGCTATGGTGGCGGACGCAAGGCGGTTTTGCCGGGATGCGCTGCAATGGAGACTGTAAGAAATAACCATAGCTTCATGATGGACCCTAATGCAGGATTGGGACGGACGATTGGCAATCCAGTCTATGAGGACCAGATGGAAGGTGTAGCTCTCTGGGCAAAGGGACGCAGTGTGATCTTGTTCAATGCAATCCTTGACGCAGAACATCGTTTCTTAAAGATTTTTGCTGGGGATTATATTAAGGCACATCAAGAGGCCTGCAAGTTTGTCGATGCGGTATATGGTGTGCCGATTTCGAAGCAGGCAGATGTCACGATTGTCAGCTGCGGTGGTTATCCGAAGGATATCAACGTCTATCAGATGCAGAAGACGATGGATAATGCTGTGCTTGCAACGCGTCAGGGGGGGGTGGTCATCCTGCTGGCAGAATGTGAAGAGGGCAGTGGCAGCAAGGTGCTCGAAGATACCTGTCGTGAACTTAAAACTGCAGACGCAATAGAGGCAAAGCTCAAAGAGCGTTTTGTTATTGGTGCCAACAAAGCTTATGCGATTACGCGTCTTTCCAAGAAGGCGCATTTCATTCTGGTCACGGGGCTGGACAAACAGTTAGCCAAGGATATGCTGTTTGCTGGTGCTGTTGACAGTGTGGAAGAAGCATTGAAGCTGGCAGAGCAGTATGTGGGAAAAGACCCCAGTTATATCCTTATGCCGACCGGCAGCTTGACAGTTCCACTGCTGAAGGACTAAGGGAAGGCAAACAAAAAGAACGCATCCATGTGATGCGTTCTTTTTTGTTTGCCTTTATACTTCGTGCTTTTGTTTGAGCAGGTCTTTGCAGAAGTCAATGAAAGATTGTGCTGCCTTGGAAATATAACGATCTTTTTTCCAAGCCAGGCCAACATCGACAAAAATTGGATCAGACAAGGGGATTGCCTTGACACCTGGCGTATCTTCGACTACCATATCTAAGAGGAATGCAACGCCGACGCCATTGGCAACGAGACCTTTGAGCGTGATGACTTGATTGGATTCCAAAACAATGTTAGGCGTTATGTTTTCAGTTTTCATTTTTGAAAGAATGGTTTGACGGAGGAAGGAGCCTTCCTTCAGCATGATGACATTGGTATCGGCGATGTCCTGCAGCGAAATGCTTTTTTTCTTGGCCAAAGGGCTGTTCTCTGGTACGCAGCACACGACCTGGTTCTTGGACATCGGGAGAAGCTGCAGATGATTTGAGGCACCGGAGATGATGATGATACCAAAATCGAGGTCATCCTGCTCTAATTGCTCACGGATGGACATGGACCCTTCTTCATGCATGAAGATATCCAGATGTGAGTACTGGCGCTGGAAGCTGGAGAAGATTTTTGGAAAGAGATAGGCTCCCATCATTGGCGGAATACCGATTTTGATGGTGCCCTTTTGGAGCTGTTTGTAGTCGTTGACTTCAAGCACCGCATCCTGAATGTTGCGAAGGGCGAGCTCAACGCGGTTGAGGAAGACAGCTCCCTCAGGGGTCAGGGACAGTTGCTTTTGACTGCGATCGAAGAGCTGAATGCCGAGTTCGGCTTCTAATTTTTTTATCGCTACGGTGATGTTGGGCTGCGAAACCCGCAGTCGCTCGGCAGCTCTGGTGATATTTCGCAGACGGCTTGCCATCTGGAAATATTCAAGTTGTCGTAATTCCATAGTATCGCTTCTTTCTCTATAAACTAGTTTTATTCGGCTTTTATTATATCATACTTTTCACAAATATATGATAAGATAACAAAAATTTATTATGAAAAATAAAAAATATTTTTTAAAGCGGTTCAGTAGGATTTTTTCGCTGAACATGGAATATATAAGTATGTGACATAAGGATGTAATGTGATTCGGGAATCGTTTCCTGTTTATTTACGGAAAAATTAGGGGGGCTATTATTTTGGAAATTTCAACTGTCATAGGTGCGGTAGGCGGTCTTATCTCCGTATTTGTGGGTATGATCATCAAGGGCGCGCCAATCAGCTCATTAAATAACCCAGCCGCATTTCTTATCATTATCTGCGGTACATTCTCCTGTTTGTTTACGGCATTCAATATGAATCAGCTGAAGAAGCTGCCTGGTTTGGTCAAGATGGTTTTCTTCAAGCCAGCTCTTCATGAGAAGGCAGAGCTTTTGAGTCTCTTTATTGAGCTTTCTCAGATTGCTCGCCGTGAGGGTATTCTGGCGCTGGAGAGCAGGGTACAGGATATTGATGATCCGTTCTTTCGCACGGGCTTGAGCATGGTCATTGACGGTATGGATCCGGATTTTGTTGGCGATGTCCTGGATGCTGAGTTGGCTGTTATGCAGGAACGTCATGCAGAGGGGCGTGCGATGCTGGAGCAGGCTGGTCTGTATGCTCCAACCCTTGGTGTATTGGGTGCCGTTATCGGTCTTATCGCAGCATTGGGTAACTTGAACGATGTCAATAAACTGGGTCACGCTATTGCCGCAGCATTCGTTGCTACGATTCTTGGTATTTTTTCCGCATACGTTGTTTACCTGCCGATGGCCAATAAACTGAAATTGCTGTCGAAGGCAGAGGTAAGTGAAAAACGTATGATCATTGAGGGAATCCTTTCCCTGCAGGCCGGTGATTCGCCGACACAGATTGAGGCGAAACTCATGGTATTCATCCCGCAGTCCGAGCGCGAAGGACTGAAGAAGGAGTGATTTGATGGCTAGAAAGAAACATGCAGCGCCTCATGAAGAACATGAAGGTGAGCCTTGGCTCCTGCCGTATTCTGATCTTATGACGCTTTTGCTGGCACTCTTTATCGCTCTGTTCGCTATGTCGCAGACGGACCAGATGAAGATGTCAGAGTTGTCGCAAGCTTTCAGTTCGGCTTTCAACATGGGGGGACCATCCTTCTTTAACCAGATGGGGCCGAATGCTGGCCGCCGGGCAGAGATGCCATCCGATGAGGATAAAGGTAATCACGCGTATTTGGCGGAGAATCAGCAACTGGAAGAAATCCAGAAAAAGATGCAGGAATACATCGAACAGAATAAGCTGGATGACCAGCTGAGTACAGAACTCAACGAACAGGGCCTTATGATTCGTATCAAAGAGCGGGCGTTGTTCCCATCGGGATCGGCAACGCTGGCTGGACAGGCTCAGTCTATCGTACCGGTGGTGGCGGGGATTCTTTCCTCAGTGCCGGAGCGGGTAGTGGTGTCTGGCCATACAGATAATGTGCCAATCAGCAACAGTCAATTCCCTTCCAACTGGGAATTGAGTTCTGCGCGCGCACTTAATTTTATGAAGGCTTTGCTGGCCAGCAATTCTGGTCTAAATCCGAAGCGGTTCAGTGCTATTGGTTATAGTGAATATCGTCCAATCGCTGACAATGCAACGGATGAAGGGCGTACGAAGAATCGCCGCGTCGAAATTTTCATCGCCCGTAATTATCGGTTTAATCCGGATGAAAAAGATCCCAGCAAACAGACGAGTTCGCCGGACACTGGTACAGATGGTATGCCTACTAGTGGCACAACCAATAACATTCCAGCTACAAATGGCGCGGCGGGCAGTTCGATGACAGGGACAACATATTGATTTAAGAAGCCGGCCTTAAGGCCGGTTTTTTGTTGCAAAAGAACAGGAGGAGTATGCTTGATTTTAGGTGTTGGAACAGATATAGTGGAAGTAAGCCGGGTAAAAAAAGCGATAAATAATCCGAGGTTCTGTGAGCGGGTGTATACGGAAGCAGAGCGGCGGTATTGCGAAGGCCGTGGGATGCAGCGGGCAGAAAGCTATGCGGCACGGTTTTCGGGGAAAGAAGCAATACTCAAAGCATTTGGCACGGGTCTTCGCGAGGGAACGATGCAGGAAATTGAAATTCTGCCGGATGAGCTGGGGTGCCCGCAGGTCAAATTGACTGGTCATTTTGCCAAGCTCGCTGGCGAGAAAAAGGTCGAGAAGGTTTGGATTTCGTTGAGTCATACACGGGAATATGCGATAGCACAATGCGTGATGGAGGGGAAGAAATGAAGGTATCGTTAAGCAAGGAAATGCGGGAAATCGACAAGGTTTCCTTCGAACAATATGGTTTGCCAGCTGTGGTGCTGATGGAAAATGCCGGCCATCGTGTGGCAGAAGCAGTGGACTCGCTCGTAAAAGGGGTGGCAGGGAAGACAATATGTGTGTTGGCTGGCAGTGGCAACAACGGGGGGGACGCCCTTTGTGCTGCTCGCCATATCCAGAATATGGGTGCGAAGATAAAGTTGTTCCTAGTGGGGGATAGTACGCATTTTTCGGAAGCAGCTATGGTCATGTATCGTGCGCTTAATGCGATGAAACTCGAAATGCATTCTTTGGAGAGCGATCGGGATTGGGACCGCCTTCATTTTGCGTTGAAGTTTGCTGATGGTGCGTTAGATGGAATGCTGGGGACGGGATTTGAAGGAGAGCTGCGCAAGAAAAATCTGCGCGCGATTGAGGAACTCAATAATGCCGGCTGCCCTGTGCTGGCAATTGATATCCCCAGCGGGGTAGAAGCGGATACAGGAAAAATTTCTACAGTGGCGGTTAAGGCTGATAGGACGCTGGCCTTAGGCCTCCCGAAAATCGGGCATTTATTCAGCCCTGGAGCAGATATGACCGGAGAATTGATGGTGGATGATATTGGTATTCCCCGTGTATTGTTAGAAGGCAATTCGATAAAGCAGAATCTCCTCGATGATGCTGTAGCAGCGGAAATGTTGCCTGCACGGGAGCGTTCTGTCCATAAGGGGGCTTGTGGACGCATTCTTGTGGTGGCAGGATCCCGGGGGATGACAGGTGCGGCGGTGCTGGCGGCAAGCGCTGCCCTTCGGGCTGGAGCGGGGCTGGTTACGTTGGCAGTGCCGCAGAGTATCCATGCAACAGTGGAGGCAAAATTGACGGAGGTCATGACGACAGCGGTTCCGGAAACAGAAGATGGTGTGCTGGGGGGAGAGGCAGCTATTTCCTGCTTGCGGTCATTGGCCGAGTCTTATGATGCTGTGTTGATAGGGCCGGGCTTGGGACGGGCCGACCGCACGCAGGAATTGGTCCGGATTTTTGCTTCAAAAGTCAATAAACCGCTTATTTTGGATGCGGATGCGGTTTTTGCGTTCCAACGTCAGCCGAATGATTTGTGCAAGATGCAGCAGGTGCCGGTTTTGACGCCACATCTTGGCGAAATGGCAGGGCTTTTGGGAGTTACGGTTCCGGATCTTCGTGAGGCATTGGTTCCCATTGTACGGGAGGCAGCGGCAGAATATCAGAGTGTATTCGTAGTGAAGAGCGAATGCACGATGGTGGTCTATCCAGATGGCGATGTATTCTTTACGACGAAAGGAAATCCTGGCATGGCGACGGCAGGTTCGGGTGACGTTCTGGCTGGTACAGTTGCTGGTTTGATGCGCCAAACGGAAAGTGCGCTAGCACCGATGCTGGGGGTATACCTGCATGGATTGGCAGGAGATCTCGCTTACGCAGAAAAAGGCGAAGGTTTGATTGCTTCGGATATTCGGGAAAAATTGCCAGAAGCGCGCAGGATTTTGCGCAAGAATCAATTAGCTTGATGGAACAGATGTCTTTTCAAAACGGATTGTGATTGCAAAAATATTGCATTTCCCTTCGACGACATGGCCCAGCTCGAAGTCATCCCAGGTCAGGCCCAGCTTCGCCTGATCGGGAACGCCTGCGCATTTCAGCTCTATGTCCCAGCGGCCATCAGGCAGCTGTTTCTTGAAGATG
>CALYVJ010000085.1 GCA_945494195.1 uncultured Selenomonas sp.
TCAATCCGGATTGCCGGGGGGTATTTTTCGGGCTGTCGGCCATTCATACCAAGGGAGATATGCTGCGTTCGGTTATGGAAGGGGTCAGCTATTCCCTGCTCGATTGTTTCGATGTGTTGAAGGAAATGAAGGTTGACGTCCAAGAAATGATGGCCTGTGGCGGCGGTGGCAAGAGCGGTATTTGGCGGCAGATGTTGGCGGATATGTACGCTTGCGAGGTCAAAACCATCAAAGCCCAGGAAGGACCGGCTTTGGGGGTGGCAATCCTGGCCGGTGTTGGCGCTGGATTGTTCCCGGATGTTCCTACGGCCTGCCGTCAGTTTATTCAGCAGGATACTTGGTGCCAGCCAGAACCATCGGCACATGCTTACTATGAGAAAGGGCATAAGCTTTACCAGAAACTATATAGTCAGCTCAAGGAGTGCTATAGCGAGTTAGCAGTATTATAAGGGAGGAATTATCAATGGATGCTTCGTTACCTAAGAATATGGCCGATAAGGCAGCCGGGCGGGCTGCTGCGCATGTCCGCATGTTCATCTATTTTGCCGCAGGGATGGCTGGCTTGCTTTTTGGTCTTGACCAGGGCGTCATATCTGGTGCCTTGCCGTTTATCAGTCAAGAATGGAATTTATCCAGTGCGGTGCAGGAATGGGTGGTCAGCTCGATGATGGTAGGCGCGGCTACGGGCGCTATCGTGGCTTCGGTTATGGCCAAGAAGATTGGCCGTAAAAAGAGCTTGATGATAGGCGCGACGCTCTTTATCATCGGCTCCCTCGGCTCTGGTTTTGCCGTTAGCGCCGATATGCTCATCGGTTTCCGGTTGATTCTCGGTTTGTCGGTCGGCATTGCTTCCTATACGGCTCCGCTTTATTTGGCTGAGATGTAGGATAAGAACGCCCGTGGACGGGTAATATCCGGCTATCAGCTGATGGTTACTGTGGGGATTCTCGCTGCGTTCCTTTCGGATACGGCATTCAGCTACAGTGGCAATTGGCGCATGATGCTGATGGTTATTGCCCTGCCAGCAGTCTTGCTGCTGCTGACCGTTATCCGTCTGCCGGACAGCCCGCGCTGGCTGGCAGCTGTGGGGCGCATTGAGGAGGCTTCGGGTGTTTTGGAAGCCCTGCATGGCAGTGTCGAAATTGCCCGCGAAGAAATGAAGGATATCAAAGATGCCTTGAAAATCAAGCAGGATGGTTGGGGCCTTTTCAAGGCGAATAAAAATGTTCGCCGGGCGGTATTCCTGGGGGTACTCCTGCAGGCCATGCAACAGTTTACTGGTTTTAATGTCATCATGTATTACTCGCCGAAAATCCTGAGCCTGGCTGGGTTCTCCACCACCGAGGATCAGATGATCGGTACGGTTATCAATGGTATTGTCTTTGTATTGTCCACCTTCATCGCCATCTTTATGGTGGATAAAAATGGCCGCAAACCGACCCTAAAGATTGGCTTTGGCGTCATGGCACTGTCCATGGCAGTGGTAGGGGTCTGCATGTCAATGCTTGAAACTGGTACGGCTGATGTGTCGGTTTCCTATCTGGCTGCCATTATGACGATGGTAAGCATCGCCGGTTTTGGCATGAGTGCTGGTCCGATTGTCTGGGTTCTCTGCTCAGAAATCCAGCCGCTCAAATCCCGTGAGTTTGGTGTTGCCTGCTCGACGATGACCAACTGGATTACCTGTGCGATTGTCGGTGCGACATTCCTGACGCTGGTCGATACCTTAGGGTCGGCTCATACCTTCTGGCTGTATGCTTTGCTCAATGGCTTCTTTATCGTCTTGACGATGGCCTATGTGCCGGAGACGAAAAATGTTACGCTGGAAAATATTGAGAAAAACCTCATGGAAGGCAAGAAGCTGCGCAATATTGGCTGTTGAGTGTCTGTAGGGAGAGAGGTAAAAATGGAAGTTTTGAAAAATTATAAGCTGAGTATGCGGGAAAAGACAGGTTACGCCATGGGCGACTTGGCCTGCAATCTCATCTATACCACGGTTTGCACCTATCTCTTGTTTTTCTATACCAACGTTTATGGCCTGCCGGCGGAAATCGTCGCGACGATGTTCCTCATCGTGCGGGTGATGGATGCTATTGTGGATCCGATTGTCGGAACGTTTGTGGATAAGCACACCTTCCGCTATGGAAAGTTCCGGCCCTATCTGCTCTACGGTGCGTTCCCTTTTGCGGTACTGGGCATCCTTTGCTTCAGCACGCCGGAGCTCACCCAGGGCGCGAGCATCATCTATGCCTATGCGACCTACATCGGCCTGTCTCTGGTCTATACGACCATCAACATCCCGTATGGTGCCCTTACAGCGGCGATGACCCGCGACAACAAGGAAGTCGTTAGCATGACTTCGATCCGCATGCTTTGTGCGAATCTGGGTGGTCTCATCGTTTCCTTCGGCATCCCCGTACTGGTCACGATGATTTCTGGCAGCTACACGGGGGAGGAGTCCCGCTTCGGCTGGCAGGTGACCATGGGCCTTTATAGCGTCATCGGTGCCTTGCTGCTGCTCTACTGCTTCTCCCAGACGAAGGAGCGCATCAAGATCGACCCGTCCAATGATGAGAAGCTGCGTTTTGTCGATGTGTTCAAGCAGTTCAAGGTCAATCGTCCGCTGGTTGTCCTGAGCCTGTTCTTCATCATCCTCTTCGGCATGATGGCGGTGATGAATTCCATTGGCACGTATTTCATCACCTATAACTGCAACCGTCCGGATCTCATCCAGTGGTATGGCCTTATCGGTACCCTGCCGGCCTTCTTCCTGCTGCCGATGGTGCCGACGTTCAACAAGCTGGTCGGCAAGATCAACCTGCTGCGCATCTCCCTGGTGCTCGGCATGGTAGGCTGCATCGTCACCTATCTGGTACCGGCTGATAACATCACGCTGGTACTCATCGCGCGCTTCATCGGCTCCTGCGGCATCATCGTCGCCGGCGGTTTCATGTGGGCTTTGATTCCGGAGACCATCGAGTATGGCGAGTACAAGACGGGCAAACGGTTGAGCGGTATGATCTATGCGATCATTGGCTTCTTCTTTAAGTTTGGCTTGGCCTTGGGCGGCATCGTTCCGGGCTTCATGCTGGCGCGATTTGGCTATGTAGCCAATCAGGTGCAGACGCCGGAGGCCTTGCAGGGCATCTTGCTGACGACGACCTTGATCCCGCTGTTGTTCTTGGCAGTGGCCTTCGTGGACATCTGCTTCTATGGCCTCGATGATGAACGCTATCACGAAATCGTGACGGAGCTTGAGAGCCGTCATCAGCAGGAACAGGAGCATGAGCATGAAGGTACGTCGGCAGCAGGGACTATGTAAGGGATGAAAGGAGCATTCACTATGAAGATACAGAATCCAATCTTGAAAGGGTTCAATCCGGATCCGAGCATCGTGCGGGCCGGGGAGGATTACTACATTGCCACGTCCACCTTTGAATGGTTTCCCGGCGTGCAGATCCATCATTCCAAGGATTTGGTGCATTGGCATCTCATCGCCCATCCCCTTGACACCACGGAAATGCTCGATATGAAGGGCAATCCGGATTCGGGGGGGATCTGGGCGCCGGATCTCAGCTACGCCGACGGCAAGTTTTGGCTGATCTACACGGATGTTAAGGTGGTGGATGGCATGTGGAAGGACTGCCATAACTATCTCACGACGGCAGAAGACATCAAGGGGCCGTGGTCAAAACCGATACGCCTGAATGGGGCAGGCTTTGATGCCTCGCTGTTCCATGATCCCAGCGGCCGCAAATATCTGGTCAATATGTATTGGGACCAGCGGGTTTACCATCACAACTTCTATGGCATTGCCCTGCAGGAATATTCGGTGGCAGAAGAAAAGCTCATCGGCCAGCCGGAAATCATCTACAAGGGTACGGATATCGCCTACACCGAAGGTCCGCATCTTTACTACATCAATGATAGGTACTATCTGATGACGGCAGAAGGCGGCACGACGTATCAGCATTCGGAGACCATCGCGCGGAGCAAGAGTATCCATGGTCCCTACGAGATCCAGCCCGATTATCCCATGCTGTCCGCTTGGGCAGATATCCATAATCCGCTGCAGAAATGCGGTCATGCCTCGCTGGTGCAGACGCAGGCGGGTGAGTGGTACCTGGCGCATCTGACGGGACGTCCGCTGCCGGCCCCCGATGGTTTTCCCAGCCGTGAGCGCGAGCAGCACGCCTACTGCCCGCTGGGCCGTGAGACCGCCATCGAGAAAATCGAATGGCGCGATGGCTGGCCTGTCGTAGTTGGCGGCCGCCAGGGCAGCCTGGAGGTACCTGCACCGGAGCTTCCGGGGCAGGAATGGGAAGCCACCTATGACGAGGTGGATGATTTCGATGCGGATACCTTGAATATCAATTTCCAGACCCTGCGGATACCCTTTACGGAAACGCTGGGAAGCCTTACCGCCCGCCCGGGATTCCTGCGGCTCTATGGCCGCGAATCTCTGCAGTCGAAGTTCACTCAGGCCCATGTGGCACGCCGCTGGCAGTCGTTTCAGTTTGATGCCCAGACCAGCGTGGAATTCCAGCCGGTTTCGTTCCAGCAGATGGCGGGAATGACTTGCTATTACAATACGGAGAACTGGTCCAGCTTCCACGTGACCTGGAATGAGAGCAAGGGTCGCTGCCTGGATCTGGTGGTGGCGGATAATGGCAGCTTCTCGATGCCGTTGGCCGGACAGGAAATCCCCGTGCCGGAGGATGTGAAGGCGGTTCACTTCAAAGTGGAGGTCCGCGGCCGGAGCTACCGCTATGGGTATTCCCTTGATGGCGCATCGTTCACGTTCCTGCCGGTCACGCTGGCCAGCTGGAAACTGTCCGATGACTATGTGCGGGGCGGTGGCTTCTTCACCGGGGCGTTTGTCGGCATGAACTGCATCGACATCACGGGAACTGCGCTGCCCGCTGACTTTGATTATTTCAGCTACAAAGAATTAGAAAAATGATTGGATAAATAGAATTGCGAGGTGCAGAAAATGAAAATCAGCAGTGTCAAAGAAAAAGAATTCCGTCCCTATGGCCGTGTGCTGCCGCTGGATGTGGCTGGCTTTGTGAAGACCATCAAAGCCCGTCCAGCCGTGAAGAAGGGCGAGGTGGTCTACGAGCCGTCGGTTCAGGAGTTTGAAGACCTGCCACTCTACCAGGAACTCAAGGATAAGACCTATGGCGAGCAGGCTATCGAGTTCGGCCATTGCAGCGGCTGGAATGAAAAGCTCAATGCTGTGGAGTATCATCGTTCCTCGGAAATCGATATTGCGGCGACGGATCTTTATCTGATTCTGGGCCGCCAGCAGGATATCGACTATGAGACGAATACCTACGATACGAGCAAGATGGAGGTATTCTTTGTGCCGGCCGGCACGGCGGTGGAGCTTTATGCAACGACGCTTCACTATGCTCCCTGTGGCAAGGAGGGCAAGGAATTCCGCTGCGGGGTGGTACTGCCGAAGGGAACGAATGAAGAGCTCCATGAACCAGCAGGAAAAGAAGCAGAAGACCGGCTGTTGTTTGCGGAGAATAAATGGTTGATTGCCCATAAAGAAAGCGGCCTGGAACAGGAGGGAGCCTGGATCGGACTGAAGGGGAAAAACCTTACGCTGTAAGCTGGTATTACAGGCTAAAGTACGAGCCTTCCCTGTTGGGGAAGGCTCGTACTGATTTTGTCATTCGTCGTTATTTACGAATGATAAAAAAATTGCTAAAATACGACTGAAGAGATTATGAGTAGCAGATAGCAGGGAAGAAAACGTATGGTTACAATGAAGAAAATCGCCGAACTCTGTGGGGTTTCACGAGGAACTGTTGACCGTGCCTTGAATGGACGCGGGCGTGTAAACGCCGAGACGGCAGAAAATATCCGTAAGATGGCCAAACAGCTTGGCTACGAACCCAATCCGGCCGGCAAGGCGCTGGCTGCCCGCAAACGTCGTCCGGTAATTGGTATCATCCTTTCTTCGGAGGGCAATGCTTTCTTTGATCGCGTGATTGACGGAATCAAGGATGCAGCAGAAGAATACAAGATATACGGCCTGCAGGTTGAAATCCATACGATGAAAGGCTATCTGCCAGAAGATCAATTAGCACGGATCGAATCCATCCAGGCGGATGTCAATGCGCTGATTTTGAATCCCATCAACGATAAACGGATTGTCCAAAAGATTGATGAACTGGTGGAGTCTGGGGTCTTTGTGGTCAACCTGAACAACGACGTTGACGGGTCAAAACGCCATTGCTATGTGGGCAGTGATTATTATAATGGAGGAATTACCGCCTGTGCGCTCTTAGAAGCGATGATTGGAACTTCGGCTAAAGTCGGGCTTATCCTGGGGAGCCGTCAGGTCCTTGGTCATAAGCAGCGGCTGGAGGGGTTCCTTCACCGGATGGAACGGGTCAGGGATTTTTATGCTATCGATGTGATTGAGCATGAAGATGATGAGATTTTTGCCTATGAGCGAACCAAGGAATTTTTGCGCATCCATCCGGAGACGACGGCAATCTGTTCCCTGGCTGCCGGCGTATACGGCATTGGCCGGGCAGTTATGCAGCTGCCGGAGGAGAAGCGGCCCATGGTCATTGCCTTCGACAGCGTGCCCACCACTGTGGAGATGATGAAATTCGGGGTCGTACGGGCAACGATTTATCAGCATCCCTATCGGCAGGGGCACTTGGCGGTCGATATCGCTTTTGCGTACTTGGTCAATGGCCGTTTGCCGGAAAAACGGGAATACATTATGAAAAATGAAATCCGTCTACTAGAGAATTTGTAACGAAGCAGAGGAAAAGGAGTTGTAAAATTACCGTTTGCAGGGGAGTAGCGAGTTCGTGTTCGAGGTAAGTCGCCGGCGGCGTGGGCC
>CALYVJ010000086.1 GCA_945494195.1 uncultured Selenomonas sp.
ATGCTCTACCTTCACGGGATATCCTTTGGCCCCCAACCGATTATAAACGTGCTGGGCCGTAAAAACACTGCGATGCATGCCACCCGTGCAGCCCACAGCAACCACCAGCTGACTCTTTCCTTCTTTGACATACTGCGGCACCAAAAAATCGAGCATCCCATCCAAATGCTTGAGGAATTCCTGCGTCACCGGCCATTTGGCAATGTATTCAGCCACCTCAGGAACAGCACCGCTCTTATGACGCATGGATTCGATATAGAAAGGATTCGGCAAGAATCGTACATCCAGCACCAGATCGGCATCCAGCGGCATACCGAACTTGAACCCGAAGGACAACACATTGATGCTCATCTGCTCACCCTCATTCGTGCCAAACAAGCGATGAATCTTATCCCGCAGCTCAACCTTCTTGAGTTCTGACGTATCAATAATATAGGTTGCCTTAGCCCGGGCAGGTGCCAGCCGCTCACGTTCCTTGGCTATGCCATCGGAAATACGGGAAGAGGGCGCCATGGGATGACGGCGGCGCGTCTCCTTATAACGGCGGATAATCACGGGGTCGGATGCATCCATGAAGAGCATCTCATAGGGAACATCATCCCGATCCATATCATCCAAAGTATGGATAAAGGTGTCAAAAAACTCGCGGCTTCGCGTATCCACCACCAATACCACCTTACCGACATGACCTCCGGCGTGTTTGCAAAGCTCTACGAATTTCGGGATAAACACGGCCGGCAGATTGTCCACCACAAAATAGCCGAGATCCTCCATATAGCGGCAAGCCTGGGTTTTGCCACCGCCCGACATGCCGGTAACAATGACCAGCCGGAACTTATCTTCTTTATTCACCTGCTCCTCGACAGCCTCTAATTCTTTATCCATCATTTCACCTTCTAGCCTAAAGATTGAACCCCACCATTATTTCTGTTTCAAAACAAACCGGAATACCGCATCGGCCCAGCCATTTTCTACACAGGTTCCAGTCTCGCAGTCGCAGACCTGTTTGACGGCTGCCACAGCATTTCCCATCGCCACCGAATGCCCAGCGGCTTTTAACATCGGCAAATCATTCTCCGCGTCGCCAATGGCCATGGTGTCGGCAATGGAAATATCCAGCCGTTTGGCCAGATTGCGGATTCCCGCCGCCTTGCTGACCCCTGGATTGATGATTTCCGCATACTGTGCCTTGGAACGCATCGGCGAAAGCACGTCACCAAACACCGACCGCAATTCCGCAATGCGGGCATCAGTCTCCGCCGAATCATCGGTAATGGAGAGCAGTTTGCATACTTCCGCCGTATGTTCCTTGAGACCCTCCCAGCCAACGGCATGGCCCTTGATTTGCTGATCCGCTTCATAGGCCTGGGCATACTGGTTGAACTCAGCATAATACAGTTCATCCTGACTGTAAATCTGCAGGTACCAGTCCCGCTCCCGGCAGTAATCGATCACCCGGCACACCAGCTCCGGCTTCAGATAATTGCTGTACAGCACCTCACCAGCCACAGTCTTAATCAAGGCCCCATTATAGGTGATAATGGGAACATCGACCCCCAGTGCCTTGGCCACCGGCAAGGCAGCCTTATACATGCGGCCGGTGGCAATCGTCACGGTGACCCCGGCTTTTACAGCTGCCTGGGCAGCTGCTATATTTTCATCCGATACCTGCTGACCACTTGGCAGCAGCGTACCATCCAAGTCTGTCACAAAAAGCTTGATTGACATTTCTTTTCCTCCTCAATACTGGGGATAAAATCTCAACCCTATTTTCTCACATCAGCAGAAAATTGCAAGTGGCTGACGCTTCTCCTTGAAAAAAGCTCTCTTATATAAGATAATAATACTACAAATAGAAATCAATAAGCCGGAAAGGACGTTTTCCCATGGAAAAGAAAGTAATCACCCATCAGTGCAGCTTCTGCAAGCGCACGATCAAAGTCCGTGATCAATACGATATGCCAATATACGACCCCAGCACGGGGTTTGCCATTTGCAAAAACTGCGTACGCGAAATTAACCACTTCCTGGACGAACACGAAGAAGCGGCCCAGCAGGAAGAGACGAAGGCTTTTGCCGGCCAGCTTGACGATATCCTAGCCAAGAACAAGCCGCATATCATCAAAGAGTATCTTGATGAATACATCATCAACCAGGATCGTGCCAAGAAAATTCTCTCGGTTGCCGTCTACAACCACTATAAACGCATGAAATACGGCTACCTGAATGACGATGGTACCGAAATCGAAAAATCCAATGTCATCATGCTCGGCCCGTCAGGCTGTGGTAAAACAGCTCTGCTCTCACACCTGTCCAAACTGCTTGATATCCCCTTCGCCGTAACGGATGCTTCGAGCCTCACCGAGGCTGGCTTCGTCGGAGCTGACGTAGAGGTCGCCGTCCGCAACCTTTACTACGCCGCCGACAAGGACATCGAAAAAGCCGAACACGGCATCATCTACCTCGACGAATTCGATAAGATTGCCCGCAAATCCGGTGCCAACAACTCGATCACAGCGGACCCTGGACACGAGGGCGTTCAGCAGGCACTCTTAAAAATGCTGGAGGGAAGTGTCGTCGAATTCACCTCCCGCGGCCAGCGCAAGCACCCGGAAGCACCGACCATAAAGGTCGACACCCGCAACATCCTGTTCATCGTCGGTGGTGCCTTTGTCGGCATCGACGATGTCATCGGCAAGCGCCTGTCCAAGACCAGCTCCATTGGCTTTGGCGCCGATGTACAGGGAAAAGATGATAAACCGAAGTTTGATGAACTCATCCACAAAGTTCGCCCGGAAGACCTCATGCAATACGGCATCATTCCGGAAATCATCGGCCGTCTCCCAGTCATCTGCACCCTCGAAACCCTCGACGAAGACGCCCTGCTGCGCATCCTGACCGAGCCCAAGAACGCGCCAGTCAAGCAGTATGAAAAGCTGCTGGCCATGGACAACGTCCAGCTCCAGTTCCAGGAAGACGCCCTGCGCGCCGTTGCGAAAAAGGCCATTGAACGCAAGACCGGTGCCCGCAGCCTCAAGGGCATCATCGAGGATGTCATGCTTGATATCATGTTCGATATCCCCAAATCCGATGAGCCCCGCAAGGTCATCATCACCAAAGACTGCATTGAAAACGGTGCTAAACCTGACGTAGTAAAACTTGACAAATAATTGATTGTGAAAGAGCCGCTGACTTCCCGGAGTCAGCGGCTCTTTTTTATACCGGGATATCCACCTTTAAATATCCATCGGCACGATATTTTCCTGTTTCATGAACTGGGACAGTTTCTGGATGCCAGCCATGACTTCCTGATAATTTTCCGGCGTCAGGGACTGCGGTCCGTCAGAAAGGGCTTTTGCCGGATTCGGATGAACCTCCATCATAAGCCCATCGGCACCAGCAGCAACAGCCGCAAAGGCCATCGGCTTCACCATACGCCACTTACCCGTTCCATGGCTCGGATCGACGATAATGGGCAAGTGGGAGAGATGCTTTACTGCCGCCACCGCACTGAGATCAAGCGTATTGCGCGTATACGTCTCATAAGTGCGGATGCCCCGCTCGCACAGAACGACATTGGGGTTGCCTTCATTCATGATATATTCCGCAGCATTGAGCCATTCATCAATGGTAGCAGCCAGCCCGCGTTTCAGCAGAACCGGTTTGCCACAACGGCCCACTTCCTTGAGCAGGCCAAAATTCTGCATATTGCGGGCACCGACCTGAAGCATATCGGCGTATTCCGCTACGCCATCAATAGCCTCGACAGTAGTCACCTCAGTAACCACCCGCAGCCCGGTACGCTCACGGGCTTCTGCCAAATACTTCACTCCCTGCTCTTCCAAGCCCTGAAAAGAATACGGTGACGTACGCGGCTTGTAAGCGCCACCGCGCAAGAATTGTGCCCCAGCGGCCTTGACGATTTCCGCGGCCTCAAAGAGCTGCTCCTTCGACTCTACCGCACAAGGTCCCGCCATGACTACCGGCGTGCCATCGCCAATCTTCACCCCGGCTACATCGATAACGCTGCTCTGGGGGTGGAACTCACGGCTGGCCAATTTATAGCTTTTGGAAATCGACACCGTTTTTTCCACCCCTGGCAGGGCATCAATGGGCACACTGGCGAGTCTGGTCTTATCACCGATAACACCGACGATTTTCTGCTGGCTGCCCTCCATGACCTTGGCCTCCAGCCCAGCTTCATTGACCGCCTCGATAACGCCCTTGATTTCCGCTGCCGTCGCATCGACATTCATGATGATAACCATAGATATACCTCTCTTCTCCTCTTCATTCTACTGTATAAACGGGAAACGTCCCCAAATTCTTGAGCCAGATACTCTTCTTCGCCACAGCGTCAATGGACTCCTGCAACGCTTTTTCGTCCGGCGTATACTCCAAATCGAAAAAGAAAATATACGCCCCGAGTTCCGTGCGTGCCGGCCGGGATTCGATACGAGTCATGTTGATGCCCCGCTCGGCAAACTCCCTGAGCACGTCGTAAAGAGCACCCGCCTTCTGTCCATCGATCTGGCAAATAATCAAGACCTTTTCCTTCGGCAAGAACGGATTGCCCGCCCCACGGCGGCGGACTTGGAAAAATCTGGTGCAATTTGCCATATTGTCCTGAATCTCTGCCGCAATAGTATGCAAGCCGTTCAGTTCACCGGCCCGCTCCGTACAGATGGCCGACCAGCCGGATGACGCCGATTCTGCCGCCACCAGCTCTGCCGCCCGGGCCGTACTGGAAACCTTGACAATCTCTGCCTGCGGATAATGCTGCTGCAGATAGGCCCGGCACTGGGAAATAGGCTGGGGATGCGAATACACGCGTCGGATTCCCTCCGCCTCACACTTGGCCATCAACTGATTATGGACCGGCCAGATGAGTTCCCGGGCCACCTCCAAAGTCTCACTGCGAGCCAGGGTATCCAGCGTTATATTGATTGCCCCCTCCAGCGAATTTTCCACCGGGACCAGCGCCGTATCCAATCGCCCCGCATCCACTTCCTGAAGGCATTCAAAGAGGTCCGGAACCGTCACCAGCTCATACGGCGCTTCCAGCCGCCCGTTCAAATAACTAGCCGCCGCCTCGCTATGGGTTCCCTTCGGGCCCAGCACCCCCATTCGTTTGCTCATTCCATCTCCTCCTGACCGGTCAGCGTATAAAAAAGCTCCATCCTCTAAAGGACGGAGCTTGATGTATCGTCATTTCCTTTAAAATTGATAATATCATAACACAATACCCATCAATCAGCAAGAGAAAAATAAACAGTTACATAGTTTGTGTGCCAGAAAAGCACATCTGTATTACAGATTGTCTTTTAATTTCAACAGATCCGGGCACAAATCCCCAATGGAGCTGGCCAAATCTTCCTTGGGCTGGAGAATGTCCAATACGGGCTGCATCGTCGCCCGGAACTTCTCATCATCCTGCATGAGTACCAGAATCGCACTGGTATTGATGGCATCTGCCAAAGCCGTATGCTGGGTGCCTTCAAATTGATGGTCCATCGCCCCCAAAGCGTGCTTGAGAGCCAGGCTGTTGTGCAGGCCCAGGCGGTTATCAAACTCCTGCTGCAAGTCCACCCAGCGGTCATCCAGCCATTTCACATCGAACGCTGGCATCTTGAAGCGGCACTCCTTTTTGAGCTGCTTGATATCCGACATGCTCCAGGAATAGATTTTGGTTTCCGCTTCCCCAATCCAATCCACGAAGTTCTGGAAACAGACCTCGTAGGCCTCTTTCCCTTCCACCATTGCCTGGGTAATGCCGGTAAGATTGGTAATGTGTTTTTTTATCGGGCCATAGGCGGGAGCTACATAACACTGGAATTCTGCTTCCTGCTCAAAATTTTCATCGAGACGCACGGCACCAAACTCGATGACTTCTTCATTCATCTTGCGGCGCACATCGCGAAATTCCCGGCTCACTGGATTCATTTCCAAGTCTACGACCACGTATTTCATCTGTATCCCCCATACTTTCTGTCGATTACTTCCTTTCCTTTTATTCTACGTGATTCCTTCGTTTTCTTCAATAGGATTCTATGCTATCATAAAAGAGATTTCCCGTTGACAGAAAGGACCTAAGATGAAAATTTATCGCCTGTATTTATTTGATTTCGACTATACTCTCGTCAACTCCGAATCGGCCATCCTGAAATGTTTTCATATCACTTTGGATAAAACCGGTTGGCCTCAGCGCGAGGATGACGACATCCGGCGCACCATTGGCCTGCCTATGATGGATGCGATAAAGGAAGTCATCCAATCCCAAGATGAGGAAAAAGCCCATGACTTCCTGGAAGTCTACAAAGGAGAGGCCGACCGCTATATGACCGCCGGCACCCACTTCTTCCCGCATACACTCGCTGTCCTGCGAGCCCTGCGCGAACAAGGGGCAAAGATTGGCATTATCTCCAGCAAGACCCGCCACCGCATCCAAGAAAAATTTACTGCTGACGGTGTTCCAGAACTCATCGACCGCATCATCGGCAGCGATGACGTAGCAGCCCATAAACCAGCCCCCGAAGGGATCCTAAAAGCCCTGGACTACTTCCAGCTCCCCAAGGAGCAAGTACTCTATACCGGTGACAGCTACGTCGATGCCGGCGCAGCCCAAAATGCCGGTGTCGACTTTGCCGCCGTGACCACCGGCACCACTACCGCCCAAGAATTCCAAAATTATCCCCATGTCAAAATCATGCAAGATATTCAGGAATTACTGGACTAAAAAAAAGGCGCTGTGATGAAATGCGAAAGCATTTTATCCACAGCGCCTTTTTCGTGCGTGATTTTATATTTGGCTCTGTCACAACAAATGGTTGATTTTTGACGAGAAATAGCGTATAATAA
>CALYVJ010000087.1 GCA_945494195.1 uncultured Selenomonas sp.
ACCCAAACCACGAAGGCATTGACTTCTATCATACCTACAAAGAAGATTTGGCCCTGCTCGGAGAAATGGGCTTTAAATGCTTCCGCACCAGCATAGCCTGGACACGCATTTTCCCCAATGGCGATGAAATGGAACCCAACGAAGAAGGACTCCAATTCTACGATGACCTCTTTGACGAAATGCACAAAAATGGCATGGAACCGGTCGTCACCCTCTCCCACTTCGAGATGCCTTATCATTTGGTCAAGGAATATGACGGCTGGCGCAGCCGTAAGCTGGTGGACTTCTTCGTCCGCTTTGCCGTAACCTGCTTTAAGCGCTACAAAGATAAAGTCAAATTCTGGATGACTTTCAACGAAATCAACAACCAGCGCGAGGTCAACGTCCCGTTCATGGCCTTTACAAATTCGGGGGTACTATATCAGGAGGACGAGGATAAATACGCGGTTCTCTATCAGGTTGCCCATCATCAGTTTGTCGCTTCAGCAAAAGCTGTCATCGAGGGACACATCATCAATCCGGATTTCCAGATTGGCTGCATGCTGGCCATGGGGCCCTGCTATCCGGAAACCTGCAACCCCGCTGACCAACTGGCAGCCATCAAGGAAATGGACAAGAGCTATTTCTTCGGAGATGTCCAAGCCCGTGGCCACTATCCTTCTTATATCCTAAAACTCTGGGAGAACAAAGGCTACAACGTGGAAATCGAAGAAGGCGACCTAGAAACCCTTCAACAGGGTACGGTAGATTACTTTGCCTTCAGCTACTACATGAGCTCTGCAACATCCGGGGACCGCAGCCGCTTCAAGGAGCTGCAAGGAGGCTTCTCCACCGGCATCGACAACCCCTATCTCAAAAAGTCCGATTGGGGCTGGCCCATCGACCCCACGGGACTGCGCATCATGCTCAACACCCTGCAAGAACGTTATGAACTGCCGCTGATGATTGTTGAAAACGGCATTGGTCTCCACGAGGAGCCTGACGAAAATGGCGAAATCCAGGATGACACCCGCATTGCCTATTTCAAAGCCCATATTGAGGAAATGAAAAAGGCCATCGATGAAGATGGCGTAGACCTCTGGGGCTATTGCCCCTGGGGCCCCATCGACCTCGTATCGGCTGGCACCGGTGAGATGGAAAAGCGCTATGGTTTCATCTATGTCGACAAGGACAACGAAGGCCGCGGCACCCTGAAACGGTTCCGCAAGAAATCCTTCCACTGGTACCAGAAGGTAATCGCCACCAACGGTGAAGACCTTAGCAATGATTGAAACAGGCATTTAAATCCTGTTTCTTATAAAAAGACGAAGCATTGTTACAATTGTTTCGTCCTTTTTATTGTTTTTCTTAAAGCATCGTCCCAACCTGTTCTCAATCCGTTGAATCAATAGAACTAACCATGATATAGTAAAAAATATCAAGAAATCATTCATTCAACCACCTAGAAAGAGAGGATTAACATGACGAAACAAGAACTATTTGACAAGTTCGTCGATTTCATGGGACGCTTCGCCGAAATTCGCGCTGTAGCTGCCCTGCGTGACGGCTTTATCATGACCACTCCTTTTACGGTCTGCGGCTCAGTATTCCTGCTGCTGGCCAACCTGCCGATTCCCGGCTATCCGGAATTCATGGCCAGCCTGTTTGGCCCCGATTGGACGGCTCCGCTCAACGCCGTGGCCGGTGGCACCTTCAGCGTGCTTGCCCTGATTGTCGTACTCGCTGTCACCTATAAATACGTAGAATCCGAAGGCTGCGATGCCATCATGGCCTCCATTCTCTCGCTTTCCACTTTCCTGATACTTTTACCACCTTCCCTTGTCACAAAAGGCGGTGAGACCGTTGGCGACATCATCCCGAAGGCCTGGGCTGGCAGCAACGGCGTCATTACCGCTATTCTCGTAAGCTTTGCCGCTTCCTGGATTTTCTGCTACTGCGAGAAGAACCATATCGGCATCAAGATGCCGGACGCTGTTCCCAGCGGCGTTGCCAAAGCCTTTGAAGCGCTGACACCAGGCATGGTCCTCTTCACGGGAGCTTCCCTCCTCTACGGACTTTGCCATTATCTCGGTGCTACGACGCTGCCCGAGCTCATCTTCAAAATCATCCAGACACCACTGCAGGGCCTTTCAGACACGTTGGTCGGTGGATCGATCATAGAAGCTCTGGAAAGCATCCTGTTCTGGGCCGGTATTCATGGTCCAAACGTTGTCGGCGGCGTTGTAAGCCCGATCCTCATTGCCAACTCCTTGGACAATCAACATCTTCTTGACATGGGCATGCAGCTGGCTGGCAATCCCGATGCAAAAATCATCACCTGCCAGGTGGACTTTATGGTCAAGACCGGTGGCTGCGGCCTGACCTTTGGCCTGTTGATTGCCAGCTGGCTTTCCGCCAAATCCTCCCAGCTCAAATCGCTGACAAAACTTGCCACGGTCCCTGGTTTCTTCAACATCAACGAGCCAATCATCTTCGGCCTGCCGATTGTCTTCAACCCATACCTCCTGATTCCCTTTGTGCTCGTCCCACTGATTGCCCTGGTCATGACTTACGTTTCCATTGTCATCGGCTTTATGGCTCCGTTCAGTGCCGTACAGGTCCCTTGGACCGCTCCGCCCATCATCGCCGGTTTCCTCTTAAACGGCTGGCAAGGGGCTGTCGTCCAGCTCGCCACAATCATCATGTCGACCATCGTCTATTACCCCTTCGTGCGCATGCAGGATAATGTTATGCGGAAAGAAGAACAAGGTATGGCCGCAAGCAACAATGCCGATAACCACTCCAGCGAAATGGACCACGAACCGCAGGCACAGCTTTAATCTGCCGGAACTTGACGCTCCTTAGACTGCTATCTTATAATGGTCTTAGTACTAAAAGGAGTGGTTTTATGTTTCGTTCCGTTTATATCTTATGGCCGGGAGAACCCTGCCATATGCCAAAACTGCTTTTTCTGCGCGTTGCGCTACGTCATATCTGGCTATTGCATCTCTTCATCCTGTCCGTGACTTTTATCGACCTGCTCCAGGTTGGTTTTACGGCTGGAACTTGGATAAATTTCGGTCTGGTCGCGATAAACGCTTTTGAGCTGCGCAGTTCCTACCGCCGCGAAAAACTCCGCTTCATCGGCCTCTTTCGCTTGGTGGAGCAAAACGATATCCAGCAGTGGAAAACCAAGGACACGCCGCGAAAAAGCATCAATGAACTTTCCGTCCTGACCATGAATTGCTACCTCAAGGCAGTCGAAGATTTCGAAAAGCATTACGAACAGGACCGCAGCCGCCAATCCATTGAAATGTTCACTTCCGTGCTGATTATCTTCTTCACGATTTCGTGGCTGTTAAAATACCTATAAAAACAAGAGGCTTAGAAAACCCGTGGTAAATCCACCGACTCTCTAAGCCTCTTTTTCGCGATTGTTTTAAAGCGACGCTGCAAAATCTTTCCCGAGCTGCTGGCAGGCAGCTACGCCATCATCATCTGGCGTATTCTCGATTGCCAGCCCATCGGCAAAGAGTTTTGCCCCATCATTCCGGACACGATCCTCCCAATCCTTCATCCAGGCACCACCGCCCCAGCCATAGGACCCAAACAAAGCCACCGGCCTATCCTTGAGGCCCTTTTCCACCTCCGTGAAAAAGGGCTCATAGGTCCCCTCTTCTAATACCTCATCGCCCATGGCCGGGCAACCAAAGAGCAATCCATCGTACTGATCCAGCGTTTTCTTATCGAACTGCTCTACCTCGAAAAGCTCCACCGAATCACCGCCAGCTTTAGCCCCTTCGGCGATAGCCTCTGCCATCGCCTGGGTATTGCCAGTTCCCGACCAATAGATAATTGCCATCTTTTTCATTACTATCCCTCTTTCTAATCGTTGCTTCTTATACTGCGCGAACAAGGTCTTCAAACCGTCGGCCCTTTTCCAGTTCCAGGCAAAAGTTCTGGGAACAGTCCGTGTAGAGATCAAACAGCTCTTTTGTCCGCTGCTCATTAGCATAGACTTTCCAATAGCCGCTAAAGGCGTAGTTCTGGCCTTTGTTTTCAATGAACCCAGCCACATCATCTGGCGGATAACCCAGGAACAGTCCGACCTCATGGGGGAAGGTCTTACGAACCTGCATCCGGATTTTCAAGCGTTCAAGCAATTCATCCAGCGTATCCTCGCGCCGATATCCAAACCGCTCTAAAAGTTCCATGGCTTTAGGCTGATGAAGCGTACGCCACATCGCCTCCTGGCGATAAAATAACAGCAATACGTATTCCTCTCCTTCCGATACCCGGAATACCGAAATCCCTTTGCAACGAAAACAGGGCTCATACGATTCCAAGAGCGCATCAAAATCATCAAAGCTGCTCTTGCGGAACGAAACCATATTCGCAGCCTTAACCCCCCAAAGCATGGGAGCAGCGTGCATCCCCATCACCTGTTCAAAACCTTCTTTGGCCAAATGCTATCACCTCTTTTATTTTGTTGATATACATTCTCAAATACCTCTTTATTATAACGCGAATTATTCTCAATTGCAATAAAAAAGAAACCGCCATGACCAACACGCTTTGTGCTGTATCATAGCGGTTTCTTTTACAAAATCAAACAGAAAATTCCTCTATCAGGTCTAACATCCCGCGAATCAATCCTGCTGCCAAATAGGCTGTCCCTGAGGGCGCAGGATATTTCCTTTGGGGCAAATACGCTCGCAAAGCCCGCAGGACGTACACACTTCCTTATCGCACTGAAAATTTTCTGCAATTTCCTGCTGTCTTGCCTTCCACTTATCATGATAACCTGCACAGAATTTCCTGAGCAGCTACCAGGTCTCATGCTGTTCCCGGTTTCCGATGGCACTGGCGATTTTCTTCAGCTTCCGCTCTGCCAGCCACGCTCTCACCGCTATCTGCCAATCGGCTGCAATATCACGCCAGGGAATATAGTTGGACACCAACCGCACATACCAGGCAGCCTGCAGCTGCTGATTCTTTTCCTGCAATATCTTTGCCGCATCCACAAAAGGCCTGCCCCAATAAGGCACACCACAGGTAGCGATGGCAAAAATATACGGAGACTCTAGAATCGTAAGCTTATGCAAAAACTCCTCCACCTGCAATGGCAGACCGAAGTAATCCCCGACATCTCAAGAAATGGTCTTTCCCAGCTGAAAGGCCTGCTGCAGACTGTCTCCCTGCCGGACATCTCCTTTTTCCCTGGCCCCGCGCACCAGCACCGTGCCGCCATCCTCCAGTTTGAAGAAGTTCAAGACCAGCTTATACTGCATGAGTATCGCATCAAACAGCTCCGGAAATGTCGCCGCCCCCACCAGAATCAGCGCCAATTTCCTGATATTGAACGCATCCCGCCGCGGATTGTGCAGCCGGTCGATAACCGCCTTCAGCTGGGCACTGAGCCCATAGAAATACACCGGCGAGGCGATAACCAATATATCTGCCGTTTTGAGCTTGTCATAGATCTGCTGCATATCGTCCTGCTGGAAGCAGGGATTTCCCTCTCTTTGGAAACAACTGTTGCAGCCAATACAAGGCCCCACCCTATAATCAGCTACGGAGAGCAGCTCTACCTCATGACGGTCACTGGCACCATCGGCAAATGCCTTTGCCAGTAAATCCGTATTGCCTCCCTTTCGGTTGCTGCCCACCAAAACCACTATCCTGCTCATTCTAAGCCCTCCCATCATCCGCAAGCTATGCCCAATAGCAAACCTGATATTTAAATAAAGATTCTACACCTTTACACCCCCTGCGTCAACAATTGAAGTTTTCTGGTAAAGTTTGACATAAAAGCAAAAGGGACAGCTGCAGCTGCCCCTTTTGCTTTTGGATTATAAATCATTTGTGGTATAGCCATACCATCCATAAGCCGGATGCGTTCCAGCCCTTCTCCATTGTCTATGGATTCGGCGCAGTATACCAGCGGCCCTCTTGCTGCCTGACGCATTTTTTCATCATTTTTCAGCCGTGCCAGCATGGTCATTCCTGTGCACATATACATAACCCTTACCGCATGGCCTTCTGCCGTCTCCTGCTCCAAAACCGGTTTGTGGTTCTGATAGTAGCTGTCCTTGAAGCCTTCCATGCCTTCGATAAGCACGGACTTGTCTTTATCCGTCTGGCATTGTTTACGGAAGAAATCCGGATCTTTGCCCCGCTGATAAAGGAAATACTTCCCCAGCTCCAGATACCGCTTATTGCCCACCGTTTCGTATAGGCGGAACAATGCCAGCTCGATTTCCTCATGACCATCATACCCATGAATCTTATCCTTTTCCGGCCCAAAGTGCCTATCCAGGCAATCGGCCAGACGACAGGCAGTATCCAGCACCAGCTGATTTCCCGTTGCCTTATGATAGGCCACAGCGGCTTCTATAAAGTGTCCGGCACCATAGAGTTCATGGCTCTGGTAGAGGCCGCTTAAACTTACGCGCAGGGGCCTCTGTGGTAAAGTAGGTGCCCAGATATCCATCCTCTTCTTGGGCTGCAGCGATCAATTCCACCACGCTGTCGGCGGTTTTTCGGAGCACTTTGTCTTCCGGCACCCTGGCCAGTGTATAGGCCACAGCTTCCAGCCATTTATACACATCACTGTCCTGAAAGACCATACCATAGTGTTTTCCCTGGCTGCGCCCTGCCGCGATCTTGAAATTCTCGATGGCGTGGCTTTTTTCCGAAGGAATATAATCCGCATCGCGTTCCTTGGCGATCTCGATATCTTCCTGGTCATTGAGTACCCGCCACTGGTATGGCAGCATCTCAGTGCGGATCAGCTCCATATAGTTCAGCCAAAACTTATCCGTTACCTTTACCTGGCTGCTGCTATCCATAATCCTATGAT
>CALYVJ010000088.1 GCA_945494195.1 uncultured Selenomonas sp.
TCTGGCCTGTTTCGGGATAACGGCAATCTGCTCCTTATCCCTCGGCCCCTGAAGCAAGGACTTTATCGCCTCGGTGTATTTATCCGAACCATCGGCTTTGATGGTTCGTTTCACCGCAATGAGTTTCATACCCTGCTTGTCCGGATAATAGACTTTGATGTTCATTTTTTTTGCGGCTTTTTCCGTTCCCGAAGAAGTTGCCGCACTGCCGGCAGAAGCACCGCTATTTCCGCTGATTGCGGCCGACGAACCGCCAGGTGTGCCTTTCTCATTATTCGGGTCACAACCTGCCGTCACCAAAAGTGCCATCGCCAGAACAGCCAGCAGGATAACTCTCAATCGTTTCATTTTATCACCTCATACTCCATTATCTTTTAGTTAAAGAACCGTGCAATTGCCCGTGCCACTGCACCAGCAATTTTTTGCTGATAACTGTCTGTATTGAGCAAGCGCTCTTCCCGATAATTCGATATAAAACCGAGCTCTATAAGCGATGCCGGCACATTCGTGTGCTTCAGCACGTAAAAATTTGCTGTCTTGACACCGCGGTTCAAAAGACCGCCCGCTTTCTCCAGCTCTTCATTCAAAAGCGTTGCCAGCCGTTTGCCACGGGACGAAGAAGCATAATAATACGTTTCCATTCCCTTAGCATCCGGACTCGAAAACGAATTGCAATGGATTGACACAAAAAGCTCCGATGACGGGGCAAAATTGCTCACATTGCAACGGGCCTGCAATTCTTGGCTAGCCGTATCATTAGGCCCGTAAACATCCACATCGCGGGTGCGTGTCATGACCACCCGTGCGCCCGAATTCTTGAGAATCGACTCAACCTTCTTAGTTACAGCCAAGGTTACATCTTTTTCCATAACGCCCGTCGGTCCGACAGCGCCACTGTCCGTACCACCATGACCGGCATCCAGGACTATCGTGCGGCCAGCTATCCCAGTCACCTTGCCGCCGGTTGTTCCATTATCCAACACGTCAATGACGAGACGGTATGGCTTTTTCGCCTTGCGGTCGCGTTCCTGGGTATAGATCCGGTAGTTGTCCGCTACTGCCAAATTCGTGAAATCAATCCGGATCTGTGTATGATTGCGCTGCAGCTCAGCAATGCGAACCTTTGAGACCAACTTGCTCTTGAGCATAATCGTCTTGCGAAGGTCTCCAGGCTTCGTATTCTGCAAGTCGATGATAAGCTGTTTCTCCGCATAAGGTTTTACGCTGGTCTCGTACTCCAACTTATCATTATCCATACCAATTTCGATACGCAGTGCATCCCGTCCATCTACTTTGACATTCGACGCCTGAAAATAATTGAGCTCATGGTTCCGTACATGCCGGGCTGCTTCTGAACATCCTGGTAACAGCACCATAGCCGCCAGGATGAGTGCTCCCGCCAATCTTGCCCAGCGGAATAGCATCTTCATGAAATCGTTCCTCCTCATTTTCCTTACTCTTTCAATAAATCCAAGGCTTCCTGTTCTGCCTGCTCGGTTGCCTCTTTATCATAGGAAATATCCAACTTCAGATAATCCCCTTCTCCTACCTCATCCGGCAAGAAACAAACGGGAAAATTGACTTTTTTCATTTCGTCTCCCAGCAGGAGGACAGCTAAATCCCCCTCGAGACGGTCAATGTATGCAGAAATCATTGCTCTCCCCCCTGTTCTGGCGTAACCGTATAGGTCTTGCCATCCGTCGAAACGGTTATGGTTCCATTCTTGTCTGTTTCGAAAATCTTGAGATGAAGGGCCTTGTATTTCTTCATGGTCTCCTTATGGGGATGACCATAATCATTGCCCTCCCCACAGGAAATCAATGCTGTTTCCGGCTGAACAGCCCGCAGGAAGTCCTTCGAAGAAGACGTCTTGCTGCCATGGTGTCCGGCCTTTAACACCTGTGCTTTCAATTCATTGCCGAATCCGCCCACGATGGGCTCTTCTTCTTTCTTCTCCGCATCTCCCGTAAACATCATGGCAAATTCGCCAAAAACGAGCTTGCCAACCACCGATTCGTTATTCGGGTCATGCTTATACCCCTTCTGGCAGCCTTCCTGCTGATGAGATTCCGTCGGAGCATAAACATGGAAGCTTGCTCCACCGCCAAAATCTACCACCTCGCCGGCTTTCAGTGCCTTGTGGGCAATTCCCTTAGCCTTGAGCTGCTTCATATAATTGAGGTAAATCTTCGACGTAGACGGCATACCGTTGTCATAGACTTCTTTTACATCAAATTCTTTCAGCACAACTTCCATGCCGCCGATGTGATCCGCATGAGGATGGGTCAAAATCACTTTATCCAGTTTCGTTACACCAGCTTTTTTTAACTCACGCCGCAGCTTATCCCGTTCATCAAGATCACTGGTATCGATGAGGACTGTCTGCTCCGGCGTCTGTATCAGGATGGCATCCCCCTGCCCCACATTAAGCATCTTAACCACAAGATTTCCCGCAGCGGCGGTCGTTTCAGCCACTGGCTGGTTGCTGGCAGCTGAGTCAGCTGGAGCCTTCCCGCATCCCGCCAACATGGCAGTAAGGAGCAGAACAGCCCCCAATATCAGTCCTATTTTCTTTCGCATGAAAAACACCTCATATTGTCTTTAGGATGTAGCGGTATATCCCGTCCGCTACCCCATCTTCATCAACGCTCGGCAGCACATGATCGGCCTTCGCCTTGAGTTCATTGCCGGCATTCCCCATGACAAGGCTCGTACCGACTGTATCCATCATTTCCAGGTCATTCCAACCATCACCAAACGCATAGCTCTCTTCGACCGGAATCCCCATGTATTTAAGTGCCTCAAGAATCCCAGTTCCCTTGGAAATATCCGCTGAGTAAAGCTCCATGTATTTCAACAGCGTCGGATCGATCAGGCCGGTAAGCCCCGGCCAGGCCAACAGCTCATGGAAAAGACCGCCGGCATTGGGCGTATCGGACAGGAATTCCATCTTGCCAATCTGCAATCCCTCCAGGCTCTCATCGTAATCACGCACAAAATCATCCAAGGAGATATCAATGGACGTATACACCTCTTCGAGAGCCTTGTATTCCTGCTTCAAATAAACCGACGGCGTGCTTTCAAGGATATACTCAACACCGCATTCCTCTGCTCTCTTAACAATAGCGCGAACCACCTCCAAAGGTAAGTTCTTGCAGAATATTACCTGGCCATCCAGTATAACCACCGCACCATTGAGCAGCACAAAACCATCAAACAGGCCTGACTCCGTGAGTTCCCTCCCAAGATATGCCCACGGCCGCCCCGATGCAATGAACGTACGATGGCCCGCCCGCCGCAAAGCACGGATAGCCTTTTTCACCGGTTCCGTCAAACGGGTACGCCCACGATGAATATTGATAAGCGTCCCATCGATATCAAAGAATACAGCTTTTGTCATTTCGAACCTTTCCAACAGATATAGCAACGAACTACGAACAGTACTCCCCAAATTCCAAAAGAAACAGCATAAGCTGTATCAATGATTGACATATCGCTGTAATTTATTCCAAACAGAAACACATACAAACCAACTGCCGCAATGAGAACATCCATGGGTTTTATCGCTTTATGCAACCAATCCATCAAAAAAGACTCCAATCTTTAGAAATATAGAAGTACATACACTTCTATACTACTAAAAATCAGAGTCTCCTTCAAGGTTTATTTATGCCTTTCAGGCATGGTCACTCCACGTTGACCTGCACCTTCTGGGCAACATCACAGATTTTCTTTTCTGCCGCAAGCAGCTCCTTGGCCGCCTTGAACTGAAGTTCAACCTGCTTATATGAAGTCCCGCCAAACGAATTGCGGTTCTTCACACAAGTCTCAGGGCTGATTGCCTCTTGGATATCTTCGCCAAAGAGCGGCGAAAGGGTCTGGAACTCCTCCAGCGTCATATCCTTCAGGTATTTGCCCTCGGCAATACAATTATGCACAGCCGTACCGGATACTGCATGAGCCTGACGGAAAGGCATCCCCTTCTTGACCAGATAATCTGCCAAGTCCGTAGCATTGGAAAAATCCTCTGCCACCGCCGTCATCATGACCTCTTTACGGACCTTCATGCCACGAATCAGCTGTGCATAGACAGCCAGGCTGAATTTGACCGTATCAATGGCATCAAAGATCCCCTCTTTATCTTCCTGAAGGTCTTTGTTATAAGCCAGTGGCAACCCTTTTACCGTCGTCAGCATAGCCATCAGATGACCGATAACACGTCCGGTCTTGCCGCGCACCAATTCCGATACATCGGGATTCTTCTTCTGCGGCATCATAGAGGAACCCGTACAATGTGCATCGTCAAGTTCCACAAACGAGAACTCGCGGCTGCACCAGAGAATTGTCTCCTCCGACAAGCGCGACAGATGAACCATCAGGATGGAAGCTGCACTCAAAAATTCCATGATGTAATCCCGGTCGCTAACCGCATCAAGGCTATTGTTATAAATCGTCTCAAATTTGAGCTGTTTTGCCACAAACTCACGATCGATGGGGAACGTAGTCCCCGCCAAGGCACCAGCCCCCAGCGGCATGATATCCGCCCGCTTATAAACGCCTTCAAATCTGGCAAAATCACGGGAAAGCATCCC
This sequence comes from uncultured Selenomonas sp., assembly GCA_945494195.1. Lineage (GTDB taxonomy): Bacteria > Bacillota > Negativicutes > Selenomonadales > Selenomonadaceae > Selenomonas_A. The sequence goes on from CALYVJ010000088.1 coordinate 4,593, forward strand.
AAAATAAGCCATCAGATGATGGGCAAACAAGATTGGCTGTGCCCGCTGCAGATGCGTATACCCCGGCATGATGACATCATCATACTTCTCGGCAGTCTCGACTAGTGCCTGCTGCAGATTTTGAATCTCCTTCTGGACCTCCACTACCTGACGGCGCACATACATATGCGTATCCAGAGCCACCTGGTCATTGCGGCTGCGGGCCGTATGAAGACGGCCGCCAGCTTCACCAATTGCATCGGTCAGGCGCTTTTCGATATTCATATGGATATCTTCAAGATCAACGGAAAAATCAAATTCCCCTTTTTCAATCTGCGTTAGGATATCCTTAAGCCCGGCGATAATCTTATCTTTATCCTCTGCCGAGATGATACCAGCCTTGGCCAGCATCGTTGCATGGGCGATGCTGCCCGCGATATCCTCGTGATACATTCTCTTGTCGAAGCCTATGGACGCCTGGAACTCGTTGATCATCTCATCGGTGGTCTTCGTGAACCGGCCTCCCCACATTGCCTCACTCATTTTCCTGCTTTCTCCTGCATGAGTGCACGAACCTTGAGCGGCAGACCAAACAGATTGATGAAGCCCGTAGCATCTGCCTGATCGTAAACATCGTCATGCTCGAAGGTTACAAACTCTTGGCTGTACAGGGAATACGGGCTCTTGCTGCCGGCAGACATGATATTGCCCTTATAAAGTTTCAGTTTGACAGATCCCGTTACCGTCTGCTGCGTGCTGTTGACAAAGGCATCGAGAGCCTCGCGCAGCTGGCAGAACCACATGCCGTCATAGACGAGTTCCGCATAACGGATGCCAATCTGCTGTTTGTAATGATAGGTCTGGCGATCCAGGCAGAGATACTCAAGCTCACGATGTGCATAGTAAAGAAGTGCTCCGCCCGGATTCTCATAAACACCACGGGACTTCATGCCAACGAGACGGTTCTCGCAGATATCTACCACACCGACGCCGTTGCGGGCACCAATCTCGTTGAGCTTGGTCAACAATTCAACCGCACCGAGCTTCTCGCCGTTGACAGCCACCGGCTCACCCTTTTCGAAATCGATGGTAACGTACTCGGCCTTATCCGGTGCTTCCTCAACCGGTTTGGAAATCAGCAACATGCTGCTGTCCGGCTCATTTGCCGGGTCCTCAAGATCAGAACCTTCATGGGACAGATGCCAGATATTGCGGTCCATGGAATATTTCTTGTTATCCGTTGCGATAGGAATCCCGTGTTTCTTGGCATATTCGATCTCAGCACTGCGGGAATCGAGATCCCATTCACGCCAGGGCGCAATCAAGGTAATATTCGGAGCCAAAGCTTTGACCGTCAGCTCAAAACGAACCTGGTCATTGCCCTTGCCTGTAGCACCATGTGCAATGGCATCTGCGCCCTCTTTCTTCGCGATTTCTACCAACTTTTTCGCGATAATCGGACGAGCGAACGACGTGCCGAGCAGATATTTATCCTCATATACTGCACCAGCCTTAAGCGTCGGCCACACATATTCCGTCAGGAACTCTTCCGTCAGGTCGCAAATATAAACTTTCGATGCGCCCGATGCCAATGCTTTATCATGTACCGCATCGAGTTCATCGCCCTGACCGATGTCAGCACAAGCAGCGATAACTTCGCAGCCATCATAGTTTTCTTTCAACCAGGGAATGATAACGGAGGTGTCAAGACCACCGGAATAAGCAAGTACGACTTTCTTGATCTGTTTCTTAGCCATAGAAATTTACCTCTTTTCCTTTACATTCAATACATGAAGCTTTTATAAGAGTATCAGCACATGGTCAATGCCATGACAGCCTTCTGGGTATGCAAGCGGTTCTCCGCCTCGTCAAAAATGACATCTGCATTTGCTTCCAGGACTTCCTCGGTTATCTCTTCGCCACGGTATGCCGGCAGGCAGTGCATGACGATGGCGCGCTTATCGGCTAATGCCATCAATTCTTTGTTGACCTGATAGGGAGCAAAGATTTTCTTGCGCGCTTCGTGCTCGTCTTCCTGTCCCATACTGGCCCAAGTATCAGTAACCACGATATCTGCCCCCTTGACAGCTTCCTTCGGGTCGGTGATAACGGAAATGGAAGCCCCAGTCTGTTTCGCATCTTCCATGGCATTCTTCCTAACCGTTTCATCCGGACGATAATCCTCCGGCGTTGC
>CALYVJ010000089.1 GCA_945494195.1 uncultured Selenomonas sp.
TTCGGTGAGCAGAATGCGGAAAAACTGCTTGCCAAGGTCAAACCGGATGTTTACGTCAAGGGCGGCGATTACACGCTCGATACGTTGCCGGAAGCCAAGATTGTCATGGGCTATGGCGGCAAAGTGGAATTCGTAACCATGGTGGAGGGCCGTTCGACGACGAATGTGATCCAGAAAATTAAGCAGGGAGAGGACTAAAGCCTCGATGAAGAATATACTTGTAGTAAAACTAAGTGCCATTGGCGATGTCATTCATGCACTGCCGGTGGCCTATGCCATCAAGGAAACATATCCGGATGCCCATCTGACCTGGGTAGTAGAGCCGCCGGCCTATGACTTGCTCACGATGAATCCCTATATCGATGAGATTATTCTCTTTGAGAAGAAGAAATTTAAATCCATCGGCGGCTTCCTTAAAAATTACGGGCCCCTGAAACGCAAGATTCAGCAGCGCCATTACGATGCGGTGCTGGACCTGCAGGGGCTGTTCAAATCCGCAGCGATTGCCCGCCTCGGGCAGGCACCGGTGAAGCTTGGCATGTGCAACATGCGCGAGTTCAGCGATAAAATATCCAAACCGGTCATCGGGCCGAATGCCAATGGTCATATCGTCGAGCGCTATCTCGATGTGGCTCGGGCTATCGGCTGCCGTGTGGACAAGGTGGTATTTCCCCTGGAGGTGCCAGAGCGCGAAGCGGAGCTGACGCAGCGCATCTTCAGCCAGGCCGGTGCCAATATGGCCAATCCCTATGTGGTGTTTGCCATCGGTGCCAACTGGCCCAATAAGCGCTGGCCGGTGGAATCCTTTGCCGGGCTTGGCGACTGGCTCTATGACCAGCGGCTGATTCCCGTAATCGTGGGCGGCGGCGTTGTCGATGAGCAGCGGGCGGCGGAAATCTGTGCCAAGACGGAGATTCCGCCTATCAATCTGGTGGGCCGTACGAATTTCAAACAGCTCACCTACATTCTGCAAAATGCCCAGCTGGTGATAGGCGGCGACACGGGGCCAGTTCATCTTTCGGCCGGTGTCGGCACGAAGACCATCATGCTCATGGGCCCCACCGATGCCAACCGCAATGGCCCCTATGGCCAGCTTAATAATGCCATCGAGGTGGACCGCAGCTGCAAATACTGCTGGAAGCGGGCCTGCCCGAAAAAACTTGACTGCCTGGCCAATATCCAGGTACATCAAGTGGAGGAGAAAATCAAGGATTTACTGATGATTTAACATCGAGGAGATTATCCATGCGGATTCGTCGCTATGATACAAGTTGGAATCGTCCCCAGGGGCGATTGGAAAAATATTTTCGCAACATCCAGCAGGATTTGAAACTCTTTTTCTTCCTGCTGTTCTTGCTTTGCCTTTACCGTGTCGTCTTCCTGGGGATGTTAGCCAATTTCATGGGAAGTGATGTGGGGGCAGGGGATATCCTGCAGGCTAATTGGACGGGGCTGCGGCTGTCGCTCAAGAGTGCCGGTGGTTTTACCTTGCTGAGCTTTGTACTGGTCACGCTGCCCGGCATTTTGAACCCGCGCTGGTCCTGGGAGAAACTTCGTCTTGGGATAGGCACGGCGGCTTCGTTTTTATTGGCCGTGCTTTTCGAAGCGCGGTTTCCTTATTATGAGGAATTCCATATGACCTATGGGCTGCAGGTCATGCAGGGCGTTCACGATGACCGCAGTGCCTTGTTTATGACTATGGTGCAGGAGTACGGGCTGCCCTGGCGGCTGGCGATAGCCATCGTCCTTACGGGCATCAGCTGGTATGTGATCAGATCCCTTTTGACCCGTGTTGGCACGGCCGCTTTGCCTAGCCTTGCCCGCAGCCGGCAAATCCTGACGATGCTCATGCTGTTTCTGGTGACGGTGTCCTTTGCCTTTGTGACCCGCTTTGGCGGGGGTGTCAGCTATGCGACGGGCATCAACTGGGAAAACGCTGGGGTGACGAAGGATGAATTTCTCAACGAATGTATCTTGGATGATGTACAGGGGATGTACCGGGCTATCCAGTCCGAAAAGCGGATGAAAGCTGGAGCTGTTTACGGGGTGAACAAAGACAAGGTTCGCGAAATGGCGGAACGAGCAGCCCAGCTTAATGGCAATACAGCGGCAGCTGGCGATGATATCCGTCCCTACCTTGTGCGCCAAGCACCGGGAGCAAAAATCGCCAAGCCCAAGCACATCTTCATTATCCTCGGGGAAACCTGGGCCCAGTGGCCAATGCTGGAAAAATACGAGCAGCTTCATGCTGCCGATGGCATCAAGAGCCTGGCCCATTCTCCTCAGGGATATTACACCCAGTCCTTTATGCCCAATGGCGATTTTACTTCTATCGCTATCACAGGGATGATTACCGGCCTGTCGGAGGTCAATGTCCGGGCCAATTACCAGCCCCGGAGCTTCAAGGAAATCTATCCGACGGCAATGGCGCCCCAGTTCAAAGAGCTCGGCTATCAGGTCGACTTCTGGTATGGCGGCACCCCTTCTTGGGATAATATCAAGAAATTGGCCCTAGCACAGGGGTTCGACCATTTCTACGGCTATCCGGATTATCAGGCGCCCAAGACGAATACCTGGGGAACCAATGACCGGAATCTTTTTACAGCGCTGGAAAAGAGCCTGGGGGATGAACCGCCGACGGTTCATCTCATTATGACGACGTCGAATCATCCGCCGTATAATGTCGATGTTGCGGCAGAAGGTTTTGACCTGGAAAAGGCGAAGGCCGTGGTGCGGGAAATCATCCCCGATGCCTCGGACCCAGATACGCTGGCATTGGAAATCGGCCATTATTGGTACATGGACAAGGTGGTAACAGAGTTTGTCAACGAAACTATGGCCAAGTATCCGGACAGTTTGTTTGTCATCACCGGAGATCATGCTGTCCGCACGAATCCTGGCCCGAAGCCGTCGCTGTTCGAATTCCAGAGCGTACCCTTCGTCCTCTATGGGCAAGGTGTGACAAAGGATATCCTGCCGGCAAATGCGGTGGGAGGACATACGGGAATTGCTCCGACGCTCATCAATCTCATCGCGCCTCAGGGCTTCACCTACCATGCCATTGCCCCGGCTATCGGTGAGACGCCGGTGGCGTTCAACCGCGGTTATTGGCTCAATAATCAGGTGATGGGACAGGTGGAAGGCGGCCAGACCGAGCCCCTGCCGGGAGCGTCCGGCGGGGATGCTGCCGCCGGACGCTCCCAGCTGGATACCTATCTGCCCATGATGCGCACGCTGTCCTGGTGGCTGCTCGAAAAAGGAACAACTATGAATTAAGTGGGAAGGAATCTCATGCAATACAAGAATATCCTGGTAATCAATTTAATGCATATCGGTGACCTGATGCTGGCAACGCCAGTCTTGCGTACCCTTCGGGCGAATTATCCCGATGCCCGCATCAGCTTGCTGGCCGACAAGAAGCTCCGCGACCTCGTGGAGCACAATAAGCATATCGATGAATGTCTGCTAATCGACAAAAAGGGCAAGGATGACCATTTCGGTTCTCTTTGGCAGTTTATCGCTGGCCTGCGCAAGAAAAAATTCGATTTGGTCATCAATCTGCATCGCAACGAACGGGCCTCGGCTATCGCAGCCTTCAGTGGTGCGAAACGCATCGTGGGATACAGCAAGCCGGGCTTTTCCTTGCTGTTTGACGAGGTCATGCAGAACCCGTCGGTAGCCCACCACGTGGGGTGGGGGCCCTTCCACATGCTGCCGCCTTATCGGTATGTGCCGGGCTGGAAACATCAGGTGCATGCCCATCTGGAGGTTTTGCAGCAGGCCGTTGGCGTGGAGAAAATCGACGATGGCGGGTTGGAAATGTGGCTACCGGAAGCGGCGGAAAAAGAGGCCGAGGTCTTATGGGCCGAGCACTTTGCCTCTGAGGCCAAGGTCATTGCCTTCAACATCGGTGCCAGCTGGCGGACAAAGCGCTGGCAGGACAGTTACTTTGCTAAGTGTGCCGACGAGCTTATCGACCGGGGCTATGAGATTGCCTTCTTTGGCGGCCCCATGGATTTGGAGATCGTCGAAACCTGCATCGCCCAGATGGAAAATCGGGATAGCCGGGGCCTTCATATTTTCACGGGCAAGGTAAGCCTGGCGGTGCTGGCTGGTCTTTTGCGTCGCTGCTGCCTGTTTTTGACGACGGACAGCGGCCCTATGCACGTAGGCGTGGCCATGAATGTACCGGTGGTCACCATGTTTGGTGCCAGCCCGGTGCCGGGGTTCTACCCCTATGATGCGCGTTCCGTGCTCATCAAGGCGCCGGTCGACTGCCATCCCTGCGGCATTCACGAATGTCCGCATCAGGGCGAAGAAAACCTCGCCTGTATGAAGCAAATAAAACCGGCTGTCGTCATGAAGTACGTGGATGAACTGCTGGATAGATACCAGGGCAAGCCTGCGTATAAACTTTCGCGGCACTATGGGGAGTATCAGTGCCGGGTGGTGGAAGCATAAAAGAGGTGTAGTATGGATAAGCAGAAAATGCGTGATTTTGTCGCGACTGGCCTGTCGGCCTGCCGGATTCTGGTCGTAGGCGATGTCATGCTGGATAAATATTTCTATGGCGAGGTCACGCGGATTTCGCCAGAAGCACCGGTGCCAATCACCCATGTGCTGTCCTCCAAGGAGACGTTGGGGGGGGCGGCCAATGTGGCACATAACTTGGCGCTTTTGGGCTGTGCTACGGATATCACGGGGTTTGTCGGGGAGGATTATCACTGCCAAAGCTTGCTGGAAAAATTTGACGAGCGCGGCATATCCCATAAAGGCCTCGTTCGTACCAGCCGGCCGACTACCACGAAGCTTCGCATCATTGGCGGCCATCAGCAGATGATGCGCTTGGACTTCGAGGAAGCCGAGCCGGTGGTGGGCAGTGATGCGGCCAAACTGCATGACTACGTGAGAAGTGCCCTGGACGAAGGTTTAGATGCCATCATCATCTCGGACTATGGCAAGGGCTGCTGCACGCCGGAGACTTGCCAGCAGATCATTGCGGCCGCGCACGAACAGAATGTGCCGGTCGTTATCGATCCCAAGGGTAGCGACTGGAATAAATATGCTGGAGCAGATTATATTACGCCGAATCTCAAGGAAATCAATGAGATACTGCCCGAGCGCATCAAAAATGAAGATACAGCCGTCGAAAAAGCCGCGCATTATGCCATGGAAAAATACCAGTTGAAGAACATCATCGTAACGCGTTCGGAAAATGGTATGACGCTGGTAACCAATGAGAGCATCACGCATATTCCGACCAAGGCCCAGGAGGTCTACGATGTGTCTGGTGCAGGCGATACCGTTATCGCCGTATTCACAGCCGGGATTGCTGGCGGCATTTTGCCGGTGGACAGTGCCCGGATGGCCAATCTGGCGGCCAGCGTAGTCGTGGCCAAACTCGGAACTTATGCCGTGAGCAAAGAGGAACTTTTGGAAGTATTGTAAGCTTAGGAGGAAGCGAATATGATAATCGTAACCGGAGGTGCCGGCTTTATCGGCAGCAACATCGTCAAGGAACTCAATCGCCGTGGACGCACGGATATCCTTATCGTCGACGACTTGAAAGATGGGCAGAACTACAAGAACTTGCGCGGATTGCAGTTCATCGACTATCAGCATAAAGATGATTTCATGCAGTCCATCGAGAATGACGATTTTGATGGTACCGATATCGATGCGGTATTCCATGAAGGTGCCTGCTCCGATACCATGGAGTATGATGTCAACTTCATGATGCGGGTCAACTATGAGTATTCCAAATCCCTGCTGCATTTCTGCCTGCAGCACCGCATTCCGTTCCTTTATGCTTCTTCGGCATCGACGTACGGCAGCGGCAAACATGGCTTCCGCGAGGGGGATGAATGCGAAGATGCATTGAATCCCTATGCGTTCTCGAAGCTGGCTTTTGATCGCTATGTCCGTCAGGTCATGCCGGAAGCCAAGAGCCAGATCGTTGGGCTCAAGTATTTCAACGTCTACGGTCCTCAGGAACATCATAAAGGCAAGATGGCATCCATCTTCTATCAGCTCTATAACCAGATTAACGAATCGGGCACCGTTCGCCTGTTCAAAGGCTGGGGCGATATCAACGGTACTCCGGTCAAAGACGGGGAGCAGCGCCGTGATTTCGTCTATGTCAAAGATGTCGTAAACGTCAATCTCTGGTTCTGGGAGAATAAAGGGAAAAGCGGTATCTCTAACTGCGGTACGGGCCATGCACATACCTATAACGAAGTGGCACAGGCCGTTATCGAAGCGATGGGCAAGGGCGAGATCGCTTATCGTGAATTCCCGGAAGTGCTCAAAGGCAAATACCAGAACTACACCGAGGCGGATCCGACGAATCTCTTGGCTGCCGGTTATGACGAAGGTTTCCATGAGATGAGCGATGCCGTAAAAGAATATGTGGAATTCCTCAATGCAGGAGGTTACTTTGTCTACGGCAAGAATTAATAACCTTCCCCTAGAGGGGAAGGTGCCTAAAGCTGTCTTTTTCGACCGCGATGGCACACTCAACGTCGATATCCATTACCTGCATCGTCCAGAGGATTTCGTCTGGATCGAGGGAGCGAAAGAGGCCATAAAATACGTCAATGACAAGGACTACCTAGCCATTCTCGTCACGAATCAGAGCGGTGTAGCCCGTGGATATTATCCAGAGGAAGATGTGAAGAACGTCTATGACTGGATGAACGCGGAACTTGCCAAGATTGGAGCGCATCTCGATGCGCTCTTTTACTGCCCGCATCATCCGCAGGG
>CALYVJ010000090.1 GCA_945494195.1 uncultured Selenomonas sp.
TCGAGGAGCAGCCGAGGCACCACTGCCGGGAGACCGGTGGTGGTGTTTTTTTGTTGACAGAAGGGCCGGTAATCAGATAAAATAAATACAAATAGATAATCATTATTTGTTACCCTGTCATCAAGAAAGGAATTTGTCATGAAGACAAGGTTGAAATCCAAAGAAGTAACCGCGCTTTTGCGGGAGCATGGTTTTAAGGTCACTCCGCAGCGGCTGGCTGTTTATGATGTGCTCGCTCATACGACAGCGCACCCCAATGCGGAGACAATTTATCAAGAGCTTCAGCCCTATTATCCGACGATGAGTCTGGCCACGGTCTACAAAGCGCTGGCGATTCTCTGCGAAGTTGGCCTGGCACAGGAACTCAATCTTGGCGAAGAGGCCTTCCGTTACGATGCCAACACGTCGCATCATCCCCATGTTCGCTGCACTTGCTGTGGGCGTGTAGATGACATTATGGGGAACTTGTCCTCAGAGGCGATGGAGCAGCAGGCTGCCGTCGAGACTGGCTATGCGATTACGGATCATCAATATTATTTCTTTGGGATTTGTCCGGAGTGCCAGAAGGCTGGCAAGGGGGAAAAACATTGAAATTCCCTTGCACAGTGTACGGTGCCGTGATATAATAATGCAGTAATGGACGTAATGACGTCTGTTTCCAAGTCAAAGATTGACTGGCTTTACCCCGACGGGGAGCTAGGTCTAAACCAAGCTTGCGCATAGTGAGCTTGTATCAATTCCCAGTTTCTTGGGGTGAAAGCGAGGTGTAATAATGAAACAGGGTATCCATCCGGAATTCCACGAGGCTACGGTAACCTGCGGCTGCGGCAACACGTTCAAAACGGGTTCTACGGTTGCAGATCTTCGTATCGATGTTTGCTCCAAATGCCATCCGTTCTTCACGGGTCGTCAGCGTGACGTTCAGGCAGGTGGTCGTATCGAGAAGTTCAACAAGCGTCTCGCCAAGAAATAATCGAACGACAAATAAGCAGAGCAGAGCAATCTGTTCTGCTTATTTTATTATGTGAGCCGATTAAGGCAATTCATAAGATTAGTGAAATAATCGGTACTTCCGAAAATGATAGGAGGAATTACCTTTGCAGAATAGATTGATGGTGGGCGGCCAGGCCGTCATTGAAGGCGTTATGATGCGCGGGCCAAAGTTGACAGCTACGGCTGTCCGCGACCCGCAGGGGGAGATACAGGTGGAGGCCAATCCGGTGAACTCCATCACCGAGCGTTTCCCCATCCTCAAGAAACCAATGCTGCGCGGCTCGGTGTCGCTGGTGGAGTCGCTGATAATCGGCATGAAGTCCCTTTCTTACTCGGCTCAGATGGCTGGCGAAGAGGACGAGAAACTCACCGACCGGGAGCTGGCAGGAACTATCGTCTTCGCCTTGGCGCTGGCCAGCGTCCTCTTTATCGCCATTCCCACGGGAGCGGCGAAATTGTTCCATGGCATCACGGAGGATCCCTTCTTTTTAAATCTCATGGAAGGCTTCCTGCGGTTGGCGATTTTCCTTTTGTATATCTGGGGCATTTCCCGCATGAAGGATATTCGCCGGGTGTTCCAATACCACGGGGCAGAGCACAAGACCATCCATTGCTACGAGGCTGGTTTGCCCCTTACGGTGGAGAACGTGCAGAAATTCTCGCGGCTCCATCCCCGCTGTGGCACCAACTTCCTGCTCATTGTCATGCTGGTTTCGATTTTTGTCTTTGCCTTCTTGGGGTGGCCCTCCCTTTGGGAGCGCATTGCCAGCCGCATCCTGTTACTGCCGGTGGTAGCGGGTATCTCCTACGAGATTATCCGTCTGGCTGGACGCAGCCAGAACGCCATCGTCCAGACGGCTATCAAACCGGGGCTGTGGCTCCAGTACCTTACCACCCGGCCCCCTGAGGATGAGATGGTAGAGGTGGCCATCGAGTCCTTGAAGGCCGTATTGCCGGAAGAAGAAATCAAAGCGGGGGCCGGCGAATACCGCAAGACGGAAGAAGTTCTAGTACCCTAAAGAAGAGGTGAATTACGTGCTGGAAAAACTCCAGGCCGTTGAAGATAAATATTTGGAATTGGAGTCGCTGATAAGCGACCCTGCCACCATCGCCGATATTGACCGCTGGCAGCGCTACAACAAGGAGCATGCCTCCCTTACGCCCCTCGTGGAAAAGTTCCGCGAATACAAGCAGGTGGTCAAGGGCATCGAAGAAGACAAGGCGATGTTTGAAGAATCTCTGGACGATGAAATGCGCAAGCTGGTGGAAGAGGAACTGGCGGACCTTACGGAAAAAAAAGAGGCGCTGGACCAGGAACTGCCGATTTTGCTTCTCCCGAAAGACCCCAATGACGATAAGAATGTCATTGTGGAGATTCGCGGCGGTGTCGGCGGCGAGGAAGCGGCGCTGTTTGCCGGGGATTTGTTCCGCATGTATTCCCGCTATGCCGAGAAACAGGGCTGGCGCACGGAGCTTCTCGATGCCAACGCTACGGAGATTGGCGGGTTCAAGGAAGTATCCTTCATGGTCAAGGGCTTTGGCGCCTACAGCCGTCTCAAATACGAGAGTGGCACCCATCGCGTCCAGCGTGTGCCGGCCACGGAGTCCGGTGGGCGCATCCATACTTCGGCGGTCACGGTGGCCGTCCTGCCAGAGGTGGAGGATGTAGAGGTGGATATCAACCCCAACGAGCTGCGCATTGATACCTATTGCGCTTCCGGGGCTGGTGGCCAGTACGTAAACCGTACGGAAACGGCCATCCGCATCACGCACTTGCCCACGGGCATCGTCGTGCAGTGCCAGGATGAAAAATCCCAGCTCAAGAACAAGGAAAAGGCCATGAAGGTCTTGCGGGCGCGAATCCTCGACAAGGCGCGTCAGGAGCAGGAGGATGCCGTGGCCGCTGACCGTCGGAGCCAGGTGGGGTCTGGTGACCGCAGTGAGCGCATCCGCACCTATAATTTCCCGCAGGGACGTGTTACGGACCATCGCATTGGCTTGACCCTGCACAAAATCGATGCCGTATTAAATGGCGAGCTGGAGGAAATCCTCAATGCCCTCATCACGGCAGATCAGGCAGAACGGCTGAAACAGGTGAAATAAGATATGGCAAATAACGAAATGTGGACGATTGGCAGGATACTCAAGTGGACCGAGCAGTACTTTGAGCAGAAAGGCGTGGAATCCCCGCGCCTTGACGCGGAGGTACTGCTTTCCCATCTGCTCAAGAAGCAGCGGATCTATCTCTATGTTCATTTCGATGAACCCCTGCAGGCGGAAGAGCTGGTTGCCTATCGGGAGATGATAAAAAAACGCGTGGCCCATGTTCCTGTGGCCTATATCTTGGGCGAAAAGGAATTCATGGGATTGACCTTCCGGGTCACTTCGGATACGCTGGTGCCAAGACCGGATACAGAGATACTGGTTCAGACCGCCGTCGACGCCCTGAAGGGGATGCCGGCGGCATCCCGTCGCTTGGCCGATATCGGTACGGGCAGCGGTGCTATCTGCCTGTCGGTTTTGCATTTCACGGAAGGCACCGAAGCCGACACCGTCGACATCAGCCTGGCGGCCCGGGCTGTGGCAGAACAGAACGCGGAATCCCTGGGACTGGCAGAGCGTATTACCTTCTATACAGGGGATTTGCTGGAACCTATCAAGGGAAATACCTACACAGCAATCCTTTCCAATCCGCCTTATATTCCCCAGGCCGATATCGAGACGCTGGCACCAGAGGTGCGCTGCAAAGAGCCCATGACAGCCCTTTGCGGCGGCACGGATGGCTTGGATTTTTACCGACGCCTTTGCGCCGAGGCCCCGGATATGCTGGAGGCAGGTGGCTTTATGGCCTTTGAGGTGGGGATTCACCAGGCCGAAACAGTAGCAACCCTAGCCGAGGAACATCCACTGATTGAGCGGACGGAAATCATCAAGGACTATGCCGGCATTGACCGCGTAGTCGTGGCGTGGAGAAAGAAGTGAGTGACTTGCAGACGGAAATCGTAAGGATAGAACGGATAAAAGAACAGAAAGAAGACTTGCAAAAAGCGGGGGGAATCCTTCGGCAGGGGGGGCTCGTGGCCTTCCCGACGGAAACGGTCTATGGCCTGGGGGCCAACGGCCTTGACGGCGATGCCTGTGCCAAGATTTACGACGCCAAGGGGCGGCCGTCGGACAATCCGTTGATTCTGCATGTGGCCAACCGGTCGATGGTAGACCAGATTGCGGCGGGCATCCCGCCGATGGCGGAAAAACTCATGGCGGCCTTCTGTCCCGGGCCCATTACCCTTATCATGAAGCGGCGCAGCATTGTGCCCGACCGCATCACGGGGGGGCTTGATACCGTGGGCATCCGCATGCCGGAAAACGATGTGGCCCGGGCGATGATTAAAGAGGCCGGTGTGCCCGTGGCGGCGCCCTCGGCCAATATTTCCGGTCGTCCGAGCCCGACTACGGCTGAATCCGTTGCCCGGGATATGGATGGCCGCATTCCGTTGATTCTCGATGGCGGCGCCTGTCATTTCGGTGTCGAGTCGACAATTGTCGATTGTACGGGAGAGAAGGCCGTTATCCTGCGCCCTGGTGCCGTGACTCGGGAAATGCTGGGGGAACTTCTCGGTGAGGAAAATGTGGACCTTGACCCGGCGCTGGTGGGAGAAAAAGTAGTGCCGAAGGCGCCCGGTATGAAATACACCCATTATGCCCCCAAGGCGCCGATGACGCTGATTGAAGGCATGCCCACCCGCATGGCGAGGGCGTTCCGGCGGGAAATCGAACGGCTGCAGGCCCAGGGGCATACCGTGGGGGTAGTGGCCAGCCATGAAGTCCTGCAGGACTTAAAAGGTGTGGTGGCTGAGGACTTAATGGCTGATTACGGCCATCAGCAGGATTTGCCGGCTATTGCCGCCAATATCTATGAAGCCCTCCGAAGCTTTGATGACAAACCAGCGGATGTCCTTTTGGGAGAAGGGACGGCAAGCGATGGCCTGGGGCTGGCTATCATGAACCGGCTCCACAAGGCCAGCGGCTTCCGCACGATTAAAGCGTAAGCAAAATCTACCGAATGAGCAGGAAAAAAATTCTGTTTGTCGTATATGAGAATAAGGAAGAGTATGGGAAAGTAGTTTCTTCGCAAGAAGATTTCGATGTAAAGGTAAGGGGGAGGCATCATGGGCAAGATATCCTATGCAGTAGCGGGATTGCTGGTCATAGCTGTGGCCGGTGGTGCAGGTGCTGTCGCAGCGATTCATTACAATGAAACCCGGGCGGTAGTGCAGGCGGAAAAGGACAAACAAGAAGCGGCCAAGATGGCAGCAATTCAGGAACGGGAAGCCAAGGAAACGGCGGCCAGAGAGAAGGCCCGCCGGAAACAGGAACTTCTAGACCAGCGTTTGGGGCGCAGTGAGGAACCGGATCAGGTCATCCGTGGGCTCATTGCCGATATGAAGGTTACACAGGAGGCGGATGGCTCCACCACATACCGCTATGAAGACCCGGAGGAAGACGGGATTTTCTTCCAGCCCTATCTCGTCCGCGGTACAGATGGTGTGGCTGTCATGCACGTAATCCTGCGCCATCGCGGTGACCGTCCCATGGGGTTCCAGGGGGTAGACTTGCAGCCCACCGATGACCAGCTGTTCCATATCCGGGCTCAGGGGGCGGTGACAACGACCCAGACGGATACGGGTATCATGGAATGGTGTGACCAGCCCGTCGATGCGGAGACAGGCAAGGCCATGCGCGAAGTCGCGTCGGTTCTGGCTGCGAAAATCAGTATGCTCGGCGTCAATGGTTCGAACGATGACCGCATGTTGACGGCTACCGAGGCCATGCGTATCCGCAATATTCTCGAGTTGGCGGATCGTTTGAATGGCAAGATAAAATAAATTCCCTCAGAAAGGATGCGAATTTCATGGAGTTATTCCCGCCGTTAGTAGCGCAAGTGATGTTGGTATTAGTAGGCGTCATCGGAATCGTGAGTCTGGTGGTAGGTGCCTATAACTGGTCGACCCTCATCAGTGGCCGCAAGCAGTTCTTGAAGATTGAGGTCCTGGAGCAGGATATCGCAAAACTCCAGCGGGAATTAAAGGAGCTCAAAAGCAAGCAGCAGCCGGTTGAGGCACCGCAGCCAGTGACGATAATGCCGCCGACGCCTGATCCGTTGGAATCTACTGGAGCCGATGAAGTGTGGGCAGACTTTTTGAACGACTACAACAATCTGGCTGCTAGTATGGATGTCCCCAAGGCTCCGCAGGCCTGCGAGACTTTTGCGGGAACTCATCAGCTTACCTTTTTGATTTGTCTTGACCATGCGGCACAGGAAAATGGCATGGTATCGCCAAAGTTCGCCGAGGTCCATCAGCTGACTGAGAGTACCTACTGGGCGTGGCCAGTTCCCGAGACAGGAGGGGCCTTCGTCGTCGTACCGAATCCACTTCAGCCGTACGACGAAAAGCTCCATACCGAAGGCGGTATGAAAGAGACCTTTGCCTCGAACTACGAAGCGGGTACCTGCAAGGAAATCAAAGTCCGTCTGCCGGCAAAATTCCAGAACCGTAAGGGAACCTGGAAAATCATCCAGCCGGGCGTGATAAAAGTCAAATAAAAGCAGTTTGCGATAGAAAAGACCTGTTGTCGAAAAGACAGCGGGTCTTTTGGTATAAGAAAATTACAGTTTGTAGGTTACACGAGTCTCATTCGAAGCAGCTCTTCGCCGCCGCTAGGGGCAGTGCCAACACTCCACGGG
>CALYVJ010000091.1 GCA_945494195.1 uncultured Selenomonas sp.
CCGCGTCGCGCCGGAACAAAAGATGTCGGCGAAGCTTTCCGCCGTGCGCAA
Source organism: uncultured Selenomonas sp. (assembly GCA_945494195.1). Classification (GTDB taxonomy): domain Bacteria; phylum Bacillota; class Negativicutes; order Selenomonadales; family Selenomonadaceae; genus Selenomonas_A. Next base: position 52 of record CALYVJ010000091.1, read on the forward strand.
TACCTTGGGTATTACATCAACGATGAAGAGTGCAAGTTCATTCAGGAACATGCCGTAGGCGACGTATGCTCCCGCTTTTACAACGAGCAGGGCGAAATCTGCGCACCCCATGTGGATGAGCGTACGGTGGGCATTGCCTTGGAGGACTTGAAGGCCAAGCCTCAGCGGATTATGCTGGCCGGTGGCAAACACCGTCTGCCAGCAATCCGGGCGGCGCTTAAGGGCGGTTTTGCTACAGCGTTTATCACTGACCAATATACGGCAAAATCTTTAATTTGAAAAAAGTTTCAAAAATATATTTACAAAATTTCACAACAGGATTATAATAAGAACCGTAAAGAATGCACTACCGAGAAAGGGGATTTTTAAATGAACGCAAAGGAAATTATGTCTCGTGTTGACCACAGGTTGCTGAAACAGACGGCTAGCTGGGAGGATATCCAGACGATCTGTGATGAGGCGGTAAAGTATCAGGCAGCTACCGTCATGATTCCGTCCTGCTTTATTCCGCGCATCAAGGAAAAATATGGTGATGCTCTGAAGATTGCAACGGTGGTTGGCTTCCCGAATGGTAACTGCAATACGGCTGCCAAGATTGCTGAAACGGCACAGGCTTTGGCCGATGGTGCGGTAGAAATCGATATGGTCATCAACATCGGCATGCTCAAAGCTGGTGAGACGGACTATGTTACGGAAGAGATCCGTGCTCTGAAACGCGTTTGCGGTGACCGCGTGCTCAAGGTTATCGTTGAGACCTGCTTCCTCACGGAAGAAGAGAAAATCGCAGCTTGCAAATGTGTCAATGAGAGCGGTGCGGATATCATCAAGACGTCCACGGGCTTTGGCACGGCTGGTGCAACGCTGGAGGATATCGCCCTCTTCAAGAAGCATATCAACGAAAATGTTGGCATGAAGGCTGCTGGCGGCATCCATACGCGTGAAGAGATGGAAGCTTATATCAATGCTGGCTGCTGCCGTCTGGGCGCAAGCGCAGCGGTTAAAGTTCTGAAAGACGAACTGTAAGAAATAAAAAATTCCGTTGGTCTCTCTAAGGAGAGTCAACGGAATTTTTTTTATCAGCGGATGAATTCGCCGCTTTTCCCCCCGGTCTTTTTATCGAGGTGGATATATTGGATTTCCATGCGTTTGTCGATAGCCTTGCACATATCGTAAATCGTCAGCAGAGCAACGCTGACGGAATGAAGTGCTTCCATTTCGACCCCGGTCTGGCCGGTTACCTTGACAATAGCTTTGGCTTCAACGGCGCATTCCGTAGGCAGCATCGTGAAATCGACGCTGCATTTGGCAATGGGCAGCGGATGGCAGAGGGGGATGACCGAGCTGGTGGACTTAGCGGCCATAATGCCGGCAACCCGGGCGACGCCGAGAACGTCTCCCTTTTTTGCTGTGCCTTGTTCGATGGCGTCGTAGACGGCCTGATTGACTTTTATGCGGCCGGTAGCAATGGCCGTGCGGCTGGTTTCCTGTTTGCCGCTGACATCGACCATGATGGCTTGCCCTTCCTCGTCAAAATGGGTAAGACCTGTGCGTGGGTCCATACAATATCGTCTCCTTTTTTTATCGTTAGCAATATTGTAACAGGATTTACCGCGAAACAAAAGCCTTCTCCGTATTCGGGAAGGCTTTTGTTTTAGCAGTTCATTCCGGAGCCTTTGCGGTCGTAGAACCACCAGGTAATCAGGATGGTGCTGGCCGTGAAGGCGATGAGAAGGTAAAAAGCTGGGGTTACGCTTTGGAAATTGGCGTAGGACTAGCCAAAAATCTTTGGAATCAGGAAAGCACCGTAGGCGGCCATGGAGAAGGAGACTTCCGGAAATCCATGGATGCCGAGAAATTTGCCCCGGCGATCCCGATGAAGGAAACAAGCAATACAAAGGTATCGTAAGAGGTGGCAGTATCCTGCAGGGCGTTGCCCAGGCCGATAATGGGCAGCAGGAGCAGTGCCGTGGTGATAAAGGTGGAATTTTTGCCGCCGATGAGTCCGGGTAGATAGGTATAGAGGAATCTGCCTGTAGCGCCAACGAGTCCATACAGGGCGGCTAGGGTGAAAATCTGCTCGTCGGTAAAGTGAAAGCCAACACTATTCAGCTTGGGGCAATCGTTGCCCAGAGTGTCCAGACGACAAAGGACAAGGTAAGAGCCCAGGTGGAGGTATAGAGATTTTGGTTGGCAATCTTTTTGCCAAAGGCGTTCCAGAAGGCTTCGTTTTCGGGCTCCCAGTGAGCCAGGATTTCCTTGCGGCTTGGTCTATCGCCAAGCAGTTGCAATACATTGTTTTCTGCCATAGTAATACTCCTATTCGATGAAAAGAATAATGAATACGTGTAAATCAGTTTATGATTTACATCAAGTATAATTAAAAAACATCAAGCTGTAAGTAACAAATCTCACGGGAGTTGTGATAAATGTTACAGGTAAAAAAGTCTATTTCTAGTAAACTGTTATTAGCAATAGGAAATGAGGTAATTGCCATGGAAACTATGGAATCGTTAATCCGTCAACTCCATGAAATTCCCGGCAAGATTGTCATGCTTCATGATGGAGAGTACCTGTTTCATGAAGGGAATCCTGCCAAGTATTTTTATATTGTGCGGACGGGACAGATTTTTATCACGGAATACGCATCGTCGGGACGGGTACTCAGCTTGCGGTTGGCAACGCGCAGCAGTATAATTGGCGAGCTGCCCTTATATGAAAGTAATCCCGTATACATTTTCAATGCCGTAGCCCAGAGTGCAGCCGAGGTCTATGCCATCGAGTTTCCGGTGCTTCAGGCTTATCTGGAGAAAAAGCCGCAGCTGGCGGTGAATTTGCTTAAACTTATCAGTGCGCATATGCGGAAACAGCATTCAAAATTTCGCGATCTTGTTTTGTATGGAAAGAAAGGGGCATTGTATTCGACATTGATTCGCCTGTCGAACAGTTACGGGAAGGAACTGGATGATGGCATACTGATTTCCGTGCCGCTTACGAATCAGGAATTGGCAAATTACTCGGGGACCGCCCGGGAGAGCCTCAACCGCATGCTCAGCGAACTTCGCAAGGCAGGAATTATTGAATATCGTGGGCATCTGATCTTTATCAAGGATTTGGACTATCTGAAAGAGGCAATCCAATGCGAGAATTGCGGCCGGGAGGTCTGCAATATCGAGTGAGCAATGGAACCAAAAAAACAAAAGAAAAGGAATGGCGTTACAAGCTATAGGCAAGGGCATTGATGGCAGCGAGGCAATCGATTATCCTTAGCCTATAGCTTTTTTGCATGGAAACCCGGTTGACGGATTGAGCAAAAGGAAAAATAGGAAATAATAAGGAGGGAGAATGTAAATATAGAAAATAAGAGATAAAGTGTGAAAATACTTCAAATTTCTTGGGCGATTTTTATCGATTTTGAAATAAATACTTGTTTTTTATGATATAATTAAAAAGAGTTTATCAACAAGTGAGGAGTGGGTAATGTGGATAAGTTGACTATTCGCCAGAAATTGTTTTTGGTTTTTGGCGTGCTCATTGCAATCTTTTTGGCCAATGGGCTTTATACGGGATATAGTTTGAACAGCATCAATAGTGGTGCACTGCGCATTGCAACGGAACATCTTTCTAGTGTGCTGGCTGGTGTGGAAAGCAGCCGTACGCTGGCGGATTATCGTCAGGGAGAATATGCAGTGGTGACGGCAACAACACTGCCTAATCGCATTCATGCGGCGCAGGAGACGATAAAGAAAGCCGATCAACTGGATATCGCTTTTGATACTATCGAACCGGCGGTGGCACCGGATGTCCGTGAGGATTTCAATGATATGCGCGGGACTTGGGAAAAATATAAGCAGAATACCAAGGAAATCATCAAGCTGTCTAAGGATGGCAAGAAGGCTGAGGCTGTCAAACTGCTGGATCAGTCAAACAGCCAATATGCAGATATGACCAATAAGCTCAATCGCGTAGTCGACAGCAGCAAGGATTTCATCCACAAAGAGAGTGCGGAAGCTTCGAAGAAATATGAGCAAACCAAATGGACGCTTATCGTCTGCATCCTGTTTGTCGTGCTGCTCTCTGGCTTTATGGCCTTCTATCTGAGTTCTTCCATTATGAAGTCCATCCAGTATCTCATGGGGGGATCGAAGGAAGTGGCAGCCGGCAATCTGACCGTTGAGGCTGTGGCCAAGACGAAGGATGAATTTGGACAGCTCACGACAGCTTATGGGGATACGATTAAGAATTTGCGCGCACTGATTAAAAATATCCAGCAAACGGCAGATGAAGTATCGACCTTTGCCACGCAGCTGACGGAGAATGCCAGCCAATCGGCGCAGGCTACCCAGCAAGTGGCGGTATCCATTACGAATGTGGCGGGCAATACCAGTGTTCAAGGGGAATCCGTCAGCAAATCGCTAGTGAATATCCAGGAAATGTCTAAGAGCCTTCATGGCTTCCAGGATAAGGCATCCTCTTCGGCTGATGCGGCACGTAATGTGGAAGGGATTGCCGCCGATGGTAAGAATGCCATTGCGGGGGCCGTGGATCAGATGGCGGAAATTGCTGATTCGGTAACCGATTCCGCAGAGGTTATCAAGAAATTGGCAGAACGCTCCGAAGAGATTGGGCAGATTTCGGTTACGATTTCGGGAATCGCGGAACAGACCAATCTGTTGTCGCTCAATGCCGCTATCGAGGCGGCTCGGGCTGGCGATGCCGGTCGAGGGTTTGCGGTCGTTGCCGATGAGGTTCGTAAGCTGGCCGAGGAATCCAATACGGCTGCCCAGAAGATTTCAGAACTCATCACGACAATCCAGAGGGATACGGAGCAGGCGGTTATGCGCATGCAGAAGGGGACTGAAGATGTCAAGAGCGGCCGTGAAGTCGTTTCAAAAGCCGGCAGTGCCTTTGAGACGATTTCAGCAGCGGTTTCTAATCTCACCAAGCATGCGGATGACATCCTGATGGAAGCACGTAAATCTACGGCTAAGGCAGAAGACTTGGTTGAGGTAATGGAAGGCATCAATAAATCTGGGCACGATGTAGCTTCGGAGACTCAGTCGGTATCCGCAGCAACGGAAGAACAGTCAGCCGCTATGGATGAAGTAGCGAATGCCAGCCGCAATCTGGCCAGCCTGGCTGGAGAGCTTTCCGAGCATGCGGCGAAGTTCAAGCTTTAAGGGGGCCTTTCCATGAAGAAATATATTACGATTCTCTGCCTCGTTCTGTTAGCAGTCAGCGCTTTGGTGCTGGGGGGGTGTGGCAGCAGTGATAACAATAGTAAAAAAGTAGCAGTAGCCTTTGCCAATTCTTCGAGCAGTTGGCAGACGAATGGTCAGACCATCAAGGAAAAGCTCGAAAAAGAGGGCTATACGGTAGACCTGCAGTTTGCCGATACGCCCGAGCAGCAGGTTGAGCAAATCAAGAAACAGTTGGCAGATAGTCCGAAATGCCTGGTTATTGGAGCGGTGGACAGTACCGCATTAAAAGACGTGTTGACCGAAGCCAAAGAGAAAAAAGTGGCTGTTATTGCCTATGACCGTCTGATTATGAATACCGATGCGGTATCCTACTATGCATCCTTTGACAATCTGGCTGTGGGGCAGTCTATGGGGGAATACATCGAGGCCAAGCTTCAGCTCAAGACGGGAGCCGGTCCCTTCAACATGGAAGTATTTGCTGGCGATCCTGCCGATAACAATGCGCATGTATTTTATGACGGCGCTATGGAAGTGCTGAAGCCGTACATCGATAAAGGGCAGCTCGTAATTCCCTCAAAGGAAACGAGCTTTGAACAGGTAGCCGTCAAGGGCTGGAAGGCAGAAGGGGCAACGGAACGCATGACAAAGCTTTTGCAGGGACCGGATGTCGGCGTCAAGCTGGACGTGGTGCTCTCGCCGAATGATGGCCTGGCAGGTGGTATTCGGGAGGCACTCACGAAGAGCGGTTATCGTGAAATGCCGATCTTGACTGGTCAGGATGCAGAGAGTCAGGCTTTGGATGCTATCCGCAAGGGGGAGCAGACCATCACGATTTATAAATCGCCGGAACTTTTGGTGGACAAGACCGTCCGCATGATCAAAGCGGTTGTCGAAGGGACGCAGCCGGATATCAACGATGTGAAGTCGTATAACAACGGAGCAATAACCGTTCCGGCTTATCTTTGTACGCCGCTGATTATCGACAAAGACAATCTGAGCGAAGTGAAATAGGTATATATGCCCACATAAGTATGACGAAAGACCATTTGTCGCGCGCGATAAAATAGCGTGTGCGATGATAGGAAAGGCCCCCGCACTTTATTGTGCGGGGGCCTTTTGTTGTGTGTCGAAGCTTTTGAGAATATGAAAAAGTTATAGGAACACTCTGCTGCATTTCCCATCAGCAGTTGGTTATGCAAATATGCTATTGGGAATCCTTCGGACGGTTTTCACGTTCGTACACAGCGTCAAGCGTGATATCTACGATGTCTTTGCCTGATTCGCTAAGATTAAGATACTTTTGCAATTGAGTGCCGGAGCGTTGATCCATGGTGCGAATTTGTGTTTCGAGCGAAGATTCTTCATGTCCGAGCAAGTAATCTGTACTGACACCAAATAATTCAGAGAGTTCGCAGAGCTTTCGCGTTGGCTGGAGAACGCCACTTT
>CALYVJ010000092.1 GCA_945494195.1 uncultured Selenomonas sp.
AGGGCTGGCTGCCCCTGCCCTTCCGCATAGGCGGCGGCACTTTCCGCGGCAATCTTTCCCTCCACAAAGGCACCGGTCACATATTTCTGCGGGCAGCCGCCAGCCACGTCGCCAGCTGCGAACAGCCCCGGCAGCGTCGTCGCCCGCACCGCATCGATCCAATAGCCGCTGGCCGTATGGCCGCCCACCACATAGGGCTCGGAGCCCTCCACCTCCACATTGGCGCTGGCAGGGCCTAGCCCCGTCTCGCGCCACTTCATGGTCTGGGCCGGTGCCATGTTGAGATAGGCCCGCTCCAGCGAAGCCTGCTGCACCTCGGTGATGCCCTCGGTTTCCAGATAGCAGGGGCCCCGCCCGGCCAGATTCTCGCTGACCACGGCATACAGGCGCTCTGACGTCGTATTGCCGTATCTATGCTGATAGCGCTCCCCCGCTGCGTTGACCTGAGCCGCGCCGACGCCCTGAGCCAATGTTCCCGTCGGCGCAATGGTACCCTTGCAGCGCAGGGCGATGAACCGCATCTCAAAGGTCGTCATCTCCGCGCCAGCCCGCAGGCCCATGGCATAGCCAGCCCCGGTATTGAAGGGACTGTACCACATCTTGTGGCGGGAACGGCCCGGATGATTGGGCCGGTAGAGCCCGGCCGCACCGCCCGTGGCACAGATGACGGCCTTGGCCTGCAGGAAATACAACTTCTCCTGCCGCACGCCGACGCCCCAGGCGCCAGTCACCGAGCCATCATCAGCCTGCAAATAGTCGACGACACTTACATGTTCCAGCACTTCTACATTTTTGCTCTTGCGCACCGCCATCGCCAGCAGCGGCTTGATATTTTCACCATTTATCTTGAGATTGCGCCACCCGCGGGAGACATACTGGCCCCGCTCATCCTTCAGAATGACAAGTCCCAGCTCTTCCATATGACGGGTCACTTCGTTGAGCCCCTGGGACATCGTCAGCAGCAGGTCATCGCGCACAATGCCCGCCGCGTCTTTCGCCGCGTAATCGGCATAATCCTCGGGACTGTGCCCCGGCGTGATATAGGCATTCAGGGCATTGACCCCAGCGGCCAGACAGCCGCTGCGCTTGATGCCGGCCTTATCCACCAACAGCACCCTCAGCTCCGGACGGTCTTTGGCCAAGATAATGGCCGCATAGCAGCCAACGGCACCGCCGCCCACAATCAGCACATCGGCTGTCTTATCCAAAACTTCCATTCGTCTTTCACATCCTGTATCAAATAACCACCGACTCTTCCTGTTTCGCCCGGTTTTCAATGATCTGGGTCTTCCCGCCGGCGAAACTGTAGACGCGGTGAATCAAAACCAGCGCCCGGTCCCCCTCCTGCAAGGGTTTCTTTTCGAGGCTGCGCCAGCCATATAAGAGCTGGCCTTTGACCTCCACCACCACTTGCAGGCTGCTGCCCCGGAAATAGGTGGCCCTGACCGTGCCCTGTTCCGCCGCCAGGGGCATCAGGATTTCCTCCTCCTCGGCAGCAATCTCCAGGAATTCCGGCCGCAGGATGCCCTCATGGCTGCCTGCGCCATTCGTAAATCCCTTGAACACCGTATAGTCGGGAACATGCACCGACTCACCGATGAAATCCGCCACAAAGGGCGTCTCGGGATGCTGATAGATGGCAGCTGGCGAACCAGCCTGCTCCACATGGCCGTGATTCGTGATGATGATGTCATCGGCCACCTCCACCGCCTCATCCTGGTCATGGGTGACAAAGATACTGGTGATGCCCAGCTGATGGATGGTGGCCCGCAGCCATTGTCTCAGTTCCTTGCGCACCTTCGCATCGATGGCCGCAAAAGGTTCATCCAATAACAGAAGCTCCGGCTCTGGGGCCAAGGCCCGTGCAAAGGCTACCCGCTGCCGCTGGCCCCCTGAAAGCTGCTGCGGATAACGGGTGGCAAATTCTTTAAGCCCAATAAGCTCCACAAGCTTATCCACCCGCGCGGTAATTTCCTTTGGCGGCACCTTCTGTACCTTGAGCCCAAAGGCGATATTTTCCCATACCGTCATATGGCGGAACAACGCGTAGTTCTGGAACACAAAACCAATGCCGCGCTTCCCCGCCGGCAGGTCGTTGACCCGCTTGCCCGCAATGAAGATATCCCCGCTGTCGGGATGCTCGAGGCCTGCAATCATGCGCAGGATGGTGGTCTTGCCACTGCCCGACGGTCCCAAGAGGCCGATAAGTTTTCCCTTTTCCACCGTCAGATTCACGTCATCTGAGGCCTTGAACGTGCCAAAATTCTTATGGATATGTTTAAGTTCTACTTCAATTGCCATTTCTTAGCCCCCGTTTCGCCCGCCATTCCACCAGATTCCGCAGGATCAGGATGATGACGGCCAGAATCACCAGAATCGATGCCACGGCAAAGGCCGCCGTGAAATTGTATTCGTTATAGAGGATTTCGATATGCAGCGGCAGGGTATTCGTCTTGCCCCGGATATGTCCCGAAACTACCGACACCGCACCGAATTCCCCCAGGGCCCTGGCGGTACAGAGTATCACGCCATAGAGCAACGCCCACTTGATATTCGGCAGGGTCACCCGCCGGAAAATCGTCCAGCCGCTGGCCCCCATCGTCGCCGCGGCCTCCTCCTCGCTGCGCCCATGGGCCTCCATGACCGGCACCAGCTCCCGGGTGATGAACGGAAAGGTCACGAACACCGTGGCGAGGATGATGCCCGGCACCGCGAAGATGATCGCGATGTGCTCAGCCCGCAGGAAGGGATAGAGGGGACTCATGCGGCCAAACAGGATGACAAACAGCAAACCGGCCACCACCGGAGAAATGGCAAACGGCAGATCCAGCAGCGAACTCCCAAAAGCCTTGCCGCGGAAATCGTATTTCGTGAGCAGCCAGTCCGATAAGCCCCCATTGACTGAATTTATGCGGTTTCACTGCCAACTTTCACACCCCCTGTTTCTGCACGCGATAGCGCTGATACCCATTGATGACCAATAAGATGACAAAGGACAAGAGCAGCAGCACCAGCGCAATGGCCGCCGCTGCCTGATAGTCGAACTGCTCCAGCTTAGCCATGATCAAGAGCGGTGCGATTTCCGTCTCATAGGGAAGATTGCCCGCAATGAAAACCACGCTGCCGTACTCGCCAACCCCCCGGGCAAAGGCCAAAGAAAAACCCGTGAGCAGCGGCGATACCAGCTCAGGAAAAATTACACGGCGAAAGGTCAGCCAATCGCCTGCCCCCAGCAAAGATGCCGCCTCCTCCACCTGCGGGTCGAGGTCCCGCAGCACCGGCTGGACGCTGCGGGCCACAAAGGGCAGGCCTACAAAGACCATCGCTAACGTAATGCCCAGCGGCGAAAAGGCCGAGGGAATCCCCAGTGCATACAGGTACTGGCCCAGCCAGCCGTTTTCCGCATAGAGCGTCGTAAGCGCAATGCCCGCCACCGCCGTGGGCAGGGCAAAGGGCAGATCGATAAGGCCATCGAGAAGCCCCTTGCCGAAGAACTCATAGCGGACGAGCACCCAGGCCAGCAGCAGCCCGAAGACACCATTCATCACCGCTGCCGCCAGTGCCGTCAGCAGGCTGATATAATACGCATGGAAGACGCGGTAATCCAGCACCACTGCCAAAAATTTCTCCCAGCCCATGCCTGCGGTATACAGGACAAAAGCGGCCAGCGGAATCAATAAGATAAGCGAGAGATAAAAGAATGTGATGCCGCAGGTAAAGCGATATCCCGGAATGACTTTCTTATTGCTGAAACTGCTCACTTTCCTGCCTCCTTCACCGTGTCATTTCTTCTCATAGATCTGGTCAAAGGTACCGCCATCGGCGAAATGCTCCTTCTGGGCCTTCGTCCAGCCGCCAAAAGCCTCATCGATCGTCACGAGCTTGAGGGGCAGGAATACCTTGGCATACTTAGCGGCCACCTCTTTGTCACGGGGACGGTAGAAATTCTTAGCGGCGATTTCCTGGCCCTCTTTGCTGTAGAGGAAGTTGATGTAGGCCTCGGCCAGCTTACGCGTGCCCTTGCGCTCCACCACTTCATCGACTACCGCCACCGACGGCTCCGCCAGGATGCTGATGGACGGCACTACGATCTCATAATCGTCCGGTGCATCCTTCACCGACAGCAGGGCTTCATTCTCCCAGGCAATCAAGACATCCCCCTGCCCGCGCTGGACGAAGGAAGTCGTTGCACCACGGGCACCGGAATCCAGTGCCACCACATGGTTGAACAGTACCTTGAGGAAATCCTTTATCTTGGCCTCATCGCCATTGTTATGCTCCTTGGCATATTCCCAAGCTGCCAGATAGTTCCAGCGGGCACCGCCTGACGTCTTCGGATTCGGCGTCACGATCTGCACATCGTCCCGCACCAGGTCGTTCCAGTCGTGGATGTTCTTCGGGTTGCCCTTGCGCACCAGGAAGACGATCGTCGAGGTATAAGGTGCCGAGTTATCGGGGAATTTCTTGATCCAGTCCTTGTCGATGAGACCTGCCTGGGCAATCTCATCCACGTCATAGGCCAAGGCCAGCGTGACCACATCTGCCTCGAGCCCATCGCGCACCGACCGGGCCTGCTTGCCCGAACCGCCATGAGACTGGGAGAAGGTCACGTCTTCGCCGGATTCTTTTTTCCATTCCTCCTTGAACTTCGCATTGAACTCCGCGAAGAGCTCACGGGTCGGGTCATAGGAGACATTGAGGAACTCCTTGCCAGCGCTGCCGCTGTCTGCCGTTGCATTGCCGCCGCACCCCGTCAGCGCCCCCATGGCCAATACCAAACCTGCCGCAAGTCCAAACCATTTTTTCGCCTTCATTTCAAACACTCCTCATCCTTCATACTAATGACCTATATCAGAAACATATACGAAAAAAGCCTATGGACGCACAGAACGCTCAGACTTATCCTCGCGGTTCCTGTACGGCTCCATAGGCTTTCGTTTTTCGAATGACCTGCGGTTATCCGTTTAATCATATTTATCATATATGCTTTCTTTCGATTGTTAATAGTCTATATCAGCTCAAGCCATTTGTCAAGTCTGTCATGCTGCCTGGCAGAACATTCAGATGCCCTCACCATCCAATCCGGTAAAGCGCTGTTTCTCCGTCCGCTCCATCTGCACGACGCTTCCACGCTTCACCACGATGACCAGCCGCCCATACTGCAGACGGCAAAATTCCTGCCGGATATGCTCGGCAACATGCTGGCGTTGTTTTTCACTCCATACCTGCTCGTCCCGCTGGCAGCCAAAACTTTCGATCCGCAGTTTTTCCTTCCACTCCACCTGGACCAAAATTCCATCCTGCGCGACCAAAACCACTTCACCGTAGCTGATGAGCTGCAAAATCTTGAGGATCTCAGCCATGACGCCAGCAGGAACTTCTCCCACACACAATTTTCTCCCGGCCATCCATCCGCCCCCCTAAAATATACTTATCAGATATGTTTAATTTATATTGTATAATATACCTTTTCTTTGCATTCGTCAACCCATTTCAAAAAAAATAATGCAATAGTGTAAACAAGCATACTTACAGTATTTGACAAGTAAACGGGGAAATGATATTTTGGACCTGATAGATATAGTATCTGAACACAGACAGAAAGGAAGGCGGCGACACCTGCTTCTGCCCGGCCTGCACCGCTGGCAAGGCCATCCTCGACAATCGCGACGTCCTGTTAGGCTGACAAAAAAACTCTGTTTGCATAGGATTTCCCTCCGCAAACAGAGTTTTTTATCTCTCAGATCTTGAACTTCTCCACCGATGCTTCCAGATCCTGTGCCATCTCCGTTAACTGACGGCTCGAGCTGGCGATTTCATTCATCGTCGCCGTCTGCTCCTCCGTTGCCGCTGATACCGTTTCGGCCTCGCCCGCCACGCTGCGGCTCATAGCACTAATCTTGCTAATTGCCCCGGATATCGTATTGGTACTGGTGGAAAGGGTCACAACGATCCGCTCCATTTCCCCCGTCTCTTCCACTACACTTTCCACCATCTCTGCAATATCCTTGAAGGTCATGCCGGCACCGTTTACAGCACCAACACCATTCTGTACCTGGCTGACACCATCCTGCATAACCGATACCGCACTTCTCGATTTCGACTGAATGGAGCCAATGATGCCGGCAATTTCACGGGCCGACTCACTTGACTGCTCAGCCAACTTGCGGACTTCATCGGCAACTACCGCAAAGCCGCGGCCATGCTCACCAGCCCGAGCTGCCTCGATAGCGGCATTGAGCGCCAACAGATTCGTCTGCTCGGCAATCTCCGAAATCGCATCAACAATGGTGCCAATCTTATCCGATTCACGCCCCAGTTCCTCAATGACCTGGGCCGATTCACTAACCGACTGCTCAATAAGCTCCATCTGCTGAACCGCACTGGCAACTTTCTTTTCCCCGGAATCCGCCTGGGATTTGGCCGAGCCAACTACCGTTCCAGCATGATCCAGCGCCTTTTCGAACTTCTCCATACTCATTGCCAGATTGTTGATATGCTCGCTGGCATTCTCGACCTCCGTGAACTGCTCACTGCAGGAGCCTGCCACGTTGACAATCGAATCGGCTACCTGCCCGCTGACCTCAGCCGACTGCTCGGAGCTGTTCGTCAGCTGCTGCGATGAAGAGGCGACCTGCTTGCTGGACTCTGCCACCTGACGCATCATATCATGGACCTGC
>CALYVJ010000093.1 GCA_945494195.1 uncultured Selenomonas sp.
ACTTGGTGTGATGACTTTGCTGCGGCCAAGAATTTTGCGCTCGAACAGGCAACTGGAGAATGGATTTTCTTCAATGATCCGGATGAATACTTCCTGCCGGATACGCTGGCAAAAATTAAAGAATATATCTACAGTATCCATGGCAATCGCCAGATTGCAGGAATTATCACGCATTATTACAATATCAATACCGATAAGAACAATGATTTGATTTCGTGTGATTATCAAATGCGGATTTTCCGGCGGGAGAAGACGCTCCGCTATCGGGGGGCTATTCACGAGAGCATTTACAATATGGATACGTCTGAGCGCGGACAAAACCGTATTTTTCAGCAGACCGATTTTATTCTCTATCACACGGGCTATTCTACCCATATTGTCAAAGATAAAGCGAAAAGGAATTTGCGGCTGCTATTGCGGGATTATGAAAAAGATCCGGAAAATGCGCGGTCGTATTCGTATCTTATGGATGCATACTATGCGCTCGGCGATTATGAGAATACCATCAAATTTGCTCGGATGGCCTTGGATGCCGATGTTATTGTCATCGGACAGAAGTTGCGGCAGTATGCCTTGATGTTTGATGCGATGCAGTTTAGTGGACGTTACTCTGATGCGGAGCTGCGTGCAGTTATCGACGAAGCTAAGCGAGAGTGTCCGCGTTATCCAGATCCATATTGTCAGCTTGGCTGCTATGCGTTTTATCAGGGCCAATATATCGAGGCGGAAAAGGAGCTGCGGCAGGGAATCGCGTATTCTGACCGCAGCAAGCTCGATACCTCCTTGATGGATACCTCGATTGAATCCTGGTTGCCGCGTGTTTTCTGTCTGCTGGGCAATATCATGGAAAAAAAGGGGCGGCAGGCAGAAGCGCTGGCTTTTTATACGAAAGCAATCACAGCTTATCCATATGAAGGCGGTTTCCTGGCTTTCTGGTATGGCATTAGTCAGCGGATGGATGTATTGTCTCGTATTGCGTTTATAGAAAAACAATATGATAAAAATAAGGATGGCCAGTTTATAGCCAAACAACTGGCAGCTTATCCGTGGGGCGATGAATACCTTTATTTTGCCCAGCCGGAGGTTGGCAGCTACGAGTCTTTTGCCTGTGCCGGCCAATGGAAAGCTGCCGCTGAAAAGGCGTGGCTGGCGCTAAAGGATATATATGCAGCGGCGGCGTATTTCTGCCAGCAGGGCACACCGCAGGAGCAGGCTGCTTGGCAGATGATGCAGCCAAAACAGCCGTTGGTTCGTGTAGCTGAACCGCAGGAATGCGTAAGCATTATGATTCCTACGTATAACCGGCCAGAGTATTTTGAGCAGACGCTGCGCAGCGCCTTGGCGCAGGACTATCCACAGGTAGAGATCCTGGTTTGTGATAACAGTACAGATGACCGGACGGAGCAGCTGATCCAGAAATATCTTTCGGACCCACGGCTGCATTATCAGCGCAATCGTGCGGCCAGGACAAAGGCAGATAATTTCCGTCCCTTTGAGCGACTGGCGAAAGGAAAATATTTGCAGTGGCTGATGGATGATGATATTTTGGCACCGCAAAAGCTCACGAAAATGGTACAGGTGTTACAAATGCATCCCGAGGTTACGCTGGTGGCTTCGCAGCGTGGCTTTATTGACGGCGAAGGCAAGGTCATAGCGCATACTTCGGAATTTGCTATACCCGAGGAAAATGGTATATTTGCTGGTAGGGAACTGGCTAAACGCATGCTGCTTCATGCGAATAATCCCATCGGTGAGCCGTCGGCGGTATTGTTCCGCCGTGAGGATCTGCAGGATCATTATTGGGAGGCTGCCTGCCGCGGCTACCGGACGATTTCGGATGTTGCCATGTGGGTGCAGCTGCTGGAAAAAGGGGATTGTGTCGTTTTCCGTGAGCCTTTGAGTTGGTATCGTCGACATGCTGGACAGGAAGGTCAGCAGATAGATGTAGTCGTGCTTTCCCGTATTGAATGGTTCCAGCTTAATTCCGAATACTATGAACGTAAAGCATTGGGGTATACGAGGGCGGATTACTGCACGGCATGTGAGCATTTAATTGCCGACTATGAGAAAACGATGTATAGATTGGAAGCGGACGCTTCCCCGGCAATGTGGAAGCTGTATCTTGATTGCATTGGTATGATGCGCCAAATTGTGACGGAAGATAAGGGCGAAGGTAAGCGATGAAAACAAAGAATAAATCCATTTATATAGCAGGTTTGTCACAGCGGATGGATGCTTGTTATGACCAGCATGATCTGGCGGGGGCTTTGGCTGTGGCTGAAGAGATATTGGAGCTTTTGCCGCTTAATCGTCCGCTGCTGCAGCGGGCGGCAAGTTTATTTATCGATCAAGGAAAAGCAGAACAGGCGGGCAGGTTGGTAGCCTTCCTTGAGCAGAATTTTCCGTTGACAGGTTATCTGTTATTTCAAAAAGCTCGTGTTGAACAGCTGAACATGGAGTATGGCGAGGCAATCCGGCATGCGGAGGCCGCGTTAGCCATGCAGGATACGACGCTGTGGCAGACTGCCTTGCTGCATAATATCCTTGGGCATATGTATCGCCGCATGGGGATTATTGATAAGTCGGCAGCGCATTATCGTGCTTCGGGGCTTATGCGTGGTTCATCGGCTGATGGTGATGATGCGATGGCCATCAGTGACTATAGCAATTATTTGTTTACGCTGCACAACCGCGAATGTTCGCGGGAGTTCCTGTTTGGTGAAATCAAAAAATATAATGATTTTTTCAGCGGCATCAAGCAGTATTCGCATGAACGCAGAAAAAGGCATGATAAAATACGTATTGGCTATGTATCGCCCGATTTGCGGCGGCATGTGGTGGCTTTTTTCAGCTATGCATTTTTTAAGAGCTATGATAAGCGCCGGTTTGAGGTTTATGCGTATGCAAAATGTGAGGAGGATGATTCAAGCCGGGAGTTTGCAGCCGCCATTGATAAGTGGACGAATATCCGTTTTGATTCCAATCAGGAAGCGGCCAGCAAAATCTTTGAAGATGAAATTGATATCCTGGTCGATTTGTCTGGACATACAGGCAACAACTGCCTGCCCATCATGGCCTATAAACCGGCACCCGTGCAGGTTTCAGGCATAGGCTGGTTCAACAGTACAGGTCTTGCGGCTATCGATTATTTTTTGGCGGATCATTATACCGATCCTGAGGGGCTCAATGATGCGTATTTTACCGAAAAGCTCCTGCGGCTTCCGCATAGCCATTTTTGTTATATGTGGCATGATGCGCCTATTCCTGTGCCACCGGTTCCTTTCCGGCAGAAGGGGCATATTACGTTTGGCAGCTTCAATAATTTTGCCAAGGTAAGTGATGAAATGCTGCAGGTATGGGGAAAAATCCTGCGTGCAGTGCCAGGATCAGAAATCTTTTTGAAAGGGCAGATGTTCAATAGTCCCTATGGGACCCAGCTGGCCCTTGCCCGCATGGAAAAGGCGGGAATCCCGCTGCAGGCAGTTACTGCTGAACCCATGCTGCCGGAATACCTGCATAAATACAGCCAGATTGATATTGCCCTCGATACGTATCCGTATCCGGGCGGCGGGACAACTTGTGATGCGCTTTATATGGGCGTGCCTGTCATCACGCGCGTGGGCAAGCGGCATAATGCGCGGTTTGGCTACAGCCTGCTGATGAATATGGGGCTTGAGGAGCTCTGTGCGTTTGATGAACAGGACTATATCGAAAAGGCTGTGGCCTTGGCCAATGACCCCGAACGGCTGGTATATCTGCATCAGACCTTGCGGCGCCGGATGCGGCAGTCGCCACTGATGGATGATGGTATGTATATGGCTGAACTCGAGTCGGCTTATATACGGATTTGGGAGAGTTGGCTGCAGGCAGATGCGCAGATGAAGAACGGCCAGCAGGAAGATGCTGCGGCCTTGGGGCTCTTCTATGCGAAAGAATATGAGCAGGGAAAAAATCTGGTCGATGCCAAGCGTGCGGAATACTGGCTGATGCAGGCGGTGGAAACGGACGCAGACAAAGATATCGAACTGGGCGTGATGCTCTGCGGCATCCGGCAACAGCTATGTAATCACCAAGGTGCTTATCAGGCCATTATGCAGGCAGAGGAAAAGCTGCGGCAAATCCCACGGACGGATGTAAGTCCTGCATTTTTATATGCGCTGTATTCCCGCAAGGCAGCGGCCGCGCTCACGGCAGGGCATCCGCTGGAGGCTTTTGCGGCCTATCAGGAAGCCTGGCAGAATGCGGATACGCAGGAAAGCAGGACCGCGATGTATAGCTCCCTGCTTTTGACGGCGCATTATCTTGATTTTACTTCCCAAGATATGGCAGATCTGCATCGGATTTATGGCGGAATGTTTGCGGATTTATCGCCATATACACAATGGCATCGTCATAAAGGGAAAATACGGCTGGCTTATATCTCGCCAGATTTCCGCATGCATGTCATGTTTTCGTTTTATTATGGGCTGCTGGCTTGTGCGGATAAGAACCGGTTTGAACTTTATGCGTATAGTATGGATGCCAGTGCGGACGCTTTTACAGAGCAGGTTAAGGCACAAGTGGAGCATTTTATCTGTCTGGCGGGGCTGACTTATGAAGAAGCGGCGGCAAGAATCCATGCAGATGGCATCGATGTTCTGATAGACTTAGCCGGACATTCTGCCAATAGCGGGCTGCCGATACTAGCTTATAAACCAGCTCCTGTGCAGATTTCAGGACTTGGCTACTTGGATACGACAGGACTTTCGGCGGTGGATTATCTTATCACCGATGAAATTGTGGACCCGCCAGGGATGCACGAGGCGTTTACTACTGAGAAAATGCTATATCTGCCGAGCCAATATAGCTATGTGGGGCGCAATGACGTCCCTGTGTCACAAGGGACGCCAGCGCAGCCGCGGGGATATATTGTCTTCGGTGTGTTTAACCATTACCGCAAGATTACGGATGAAATGCTGACGGTATGGTGGGAAATCATGCAGCAAGTGCCGGACAGCAGGCTGTTGCTGAAGTCACAGGAGCTCATAAGTGATTCTCTTGTGGATGCGGCCTATGAACGTTTGCGCAGCATCGGTTTTGATATGGATCGGGTAGTTTTTGAGCCAGCAACGCTGGATTATATGGAACGGTATCTGGTGGTTGACATTGCTCTTGATACGTATCCATATCCAGGTGGTGGCACGACCTTTGATGCATTGTATATGGGGGTACCGGTCATTACCCGCTATGGGGAGCGGCGCAACACCCGGTTTGGGTTGAGTGCTCTGCAAAATATAGGCTTGGGGGACTTGGCCGCTGCTTCAAATGAATTATATATTGAACGTGCTGTGGGACTGGCGAAAGACAGGGAGCTTTTGGATATATTGCATCAAAACCTTAGGAAGATGCTGATGGGCTCTATAGCCGGCAAGCCGCAGGCATATACCAGGATACTGGAACAAAAAATAATGGAGGAACGAGCAAATGGGTAAAGCAAATCGTAAAATGAACAAGAATAAACAGAAGGCACAAAAGAAGGATTTTCAGCAGAAAATCGATAAACTGAAAGCGAAGATGTTGCAATATGAAAAGGAAATGAACTATGCAGAGGCAATCAACACGCTGGCGGAGCTGATTGATGCTGGCTGCCGCGAGGCGGAGGTCATATATCATGGTGCCCGCAATTACTTCATGGTTGGTGACTATGTGCGTGCGGCGAAGTGGGCCGATATGACTCTGGATTTTGTACCAGAGCATATTGGAGCCCGTATTTTACTGGCGCGCTTGTGCCTGATCAATGACCGCATTGATGATGGTTTGGCTATCTTTGAGTTTGTCCTGGAGCATCATGAAGAAAGCTTGCGTGCCGATCAGCAGGAAGAACTTGAGGAGGCACTGAGCTTCTATGGCAAGCATCAGGAACAGCGGCTGCAGGAATCGTATCCGCATATCTTAGCTTTCCTGCGTAAACGTCAGCTTCAAGAGGAACGCAGCGTACCGGCACAGGAAAAGACTGAACCGGCAGCGGCTGGCACCACCGAAAGCCCGCTGGCAGCACTGAAGGCCCTCAAGAATCGTTTGGCGGCCGTACAGAACGATGAGAATCAGCCAGAACCATCGGCTTCGCCGGAATGCGAACCAGTGGAGCGTACGGTAGAGCCGGTAGAATCGGTAAAGGTGGAGGAACAGGAAGTTTCCAGCCAGAATGCAGAGAATATCGAACGGGAGATTTTAGCAAAAGAAATTTCCTTGCTTGAAAAGGTAACGATGCTGAACAAGTTTGCTGGTGCTGAATTTGTCAAAGGGGAGTTTCTGGCAGCTGAAAGCCTGCTCAAGAGTGCCCTGCGGCTCGATGCCTGCCATGAGGATAGCTTGCGCAACCTGGCGGTGCTTTACTTTGCCAAGGGCGAAAAAGAAAAAGCATGGCAGGCAGCGGCGAATATGAAACGGACGGATTTTGTCTTATTGGATTTATTGCGCAGGTAAGCGTGTGGAGGTAATTTAAAAATTACACCGTATCAAGTTATTCGCAGTATAGAAAAACTTCGTGAAGACAGGGGATGGGACTATGCGACGTCGGGGAATCTATAGCATTGCGCGATTTCATGGCTGGAATGATCAGCAATGGGGGGAGAATGGGGGTGGGTTATTGTATCGTTTCTATAGGGAATATGGGTTCCGGGCGGTGATGGTAGGAACAT
>CALYVJ010000094.1 GCA_945494195.1 uncultured Selenomonas sp.
AAAATATTGCGATTCGAGATTATCCACCCGACGGCAGAGGTAGCTGCTAAATTGCAATTGGCTGTGGACGATTTCGTTTACGATATTATCCGGGTAAGGCTTTTGGATGATCGGCCGGTGGTGGTGGAATATACACAAATGCCGATTCAGTTGATTGCAGGACTCAAGCGGCAGACGTTGGAAAAATCGATTTACAGTTATATTGAAAAGGATTTGGGTTATAAGATCCAGTCTGCCCATCGTACGGTGCGCGCTGTAATGCCTACGGCTGAAGAACGCGAGCAGCTGCAGATAGAGGGGGTGCTTCCCTTGCTGGAGGTCACACAGGTGGCCTTCTTGGACGATGGACGCCCGTTTGAGTATTCGATTGCCCGTCATCGTGGCGATTACAGCAATTTCCGCTCGGTGAGCATCCGCTGAGGGAAACTTAGAAAATGGAGTGATGTATTGATGTTGGAACCTATGCTTTTGAAGGCACCGTTGAAAGATTATCTTTGGGGCGGCAACCGTTTGAAGAACGAATACGGCAAGGAATCCGATTTGGATATCGTGGCAGAAAGCTGGGAACTTTCCTGTCATGAGGCAGGATTGAGCGTAATCGATAGCGGTGCGCATAAAGGCGAATCCCTGGCGGCATTCCTGGCCGGGGCGGGGAAGGCTGTGCTCGGAAGCAAGGCGCAGGATAGGGATTATTTCCCGCTGCTGATCAAATTCATCGATGCCAAGGGGGATTTGTCGGTACAGGTTCATCCAGATGATGAGTATGCGCTGCGGGAAGAAGGCGAGCAGGGCAAGACGGAAATGTGGTATGTGGTCGATGCAGAACCCGATGCAAGCCTTATCTATGGCTTCCAGCAGAAAATCAGCAAAGAAGAATTCGAGCAGCGCATCGCGGATAATACGCTGCTGGAGGTCTGCAACAAAGTCCCCGTGCATAAAGGGGATGTGTTCTTCATCAAGGCAGGTACGCTGCATGCCATTGGCAGTGGGATCCTGATCTATGAGGTACAGCAAAACTCTAACCTGACGTATCGTGTCTATGACTATGGGCGCGTAGGCAAAGATGGCAAGCCGCGTCAATTGCATATCGATAAGGCTTTGGCGGTAACCAAGCTCGAAGTGCCGCAGGCTGTGTCGGGAAATACGGTGGATCTTGACCTGTTCCCGGATATGGATATCAGATTGTTGGCGGAATGCAAGTATTTCAAAGTATATCATGGCAGTCTGCAGGGAGACAGCACTATGTGCGCTGGCGAGGATTCCTTCCATTGCCTGACGGTACTGGATGGCACTTTGTCGCTTACCGTAAATGATGTATCTCTCACAGTGGCAAAAGGAAGGACGGTCTTTGTGCCGGCTGGCTTGGGAAGATATCAACTGCAGGGACAGGCAGCGTTTATTTTAAGCAAATTATAACGCGTATAAGCTGCCCCCATTTCCATAAGTGGGGACGGCAATTATTGACAGGCGGTTTGCAAACTCTTTGGGGTTTGTGAACTGCTTTTTGATGTTTGGCGGCAGGTATCGGATTCCGGTGTGGCGAAATATTTCTACGGTCGCTAGGATTTTAAGCAAATGGTGCAGGATTACTGGCGGATAAAAATATAGGGAAGGGCTTGACTGGGAGTAAGCTTTAAGTAGTAGAGTAAAAAACAAGGGAATACATATTGTGGCATCGCTCGACATCCTGGCCGCTGACCAGGCCTGTGGCGACTGTGTTTATGCGCTGCCCGAAGAAAGCAGGCATGATCTGGTGGAGCGCATGGAATCGCGCTATAGCATGCGTCAGCTGACCTATATGAAGGAAATGGGCATGGGCAATGACCGCTATCAGCTGATTGATATCGATAATGGGGACAAAGTCATCACGGCTGCCGAGGCGGTAAAGGGCTTCAAGGGTACCTGGGTGCCGGACGGTAATTGATGGGCAGCAGAGATTTGACCGTTAGATATGGCGGTCAAATTTTTTGGCAACAATATTGACATGGTGTCATTTTATTTTTATAATACAAGCAATAAGAAAAGTTACACGGTGTCATTTTATACAGGCAGGAATCCGATACCTAGGATTTTTGCAGAGGAAAAGCCCGTACGGCGGGAGGAAATCCTTGCTGCCGGTGCTTTAGGAGCTCAGTCATGGAACGTTGGAGGGTGTGTGGCAATGCAATATACGAAACTCGGTAACACGGATTTGGAAGTATCCCGCATTTGCTTAGGCTGCATGGTTTTTGGCAATGCAGCTGCGGGACAGCATAGCTGGACGGTGGACGAAACTGCCACCCGGGAGATAATCAAGCATGCCTTGGCGCAGGGGATAAATTTCTTTGATACGGCCATTGCCTATCAGAACGGCACCAGCGAGGAATATCTGGGCAGAGCGTTGCGCGATTATGCCTTGCGGGACGAGGTGGTGGTCGCGACAAAATTCCTGCCCCGCAGTACGCAGGAAATCGAAGCTGGTGTAACCGGTCAGGAACATATTGCCAAACAGCTGGATATGAGTTTGCAACATTTGGGTATGGATTATGTGGATCTGTATATCTACCATATGTGGGATTATCAGACCGATATTTATGATATCTTAGACGGTCTTACGCAGCAGGTGAAGGCGGGGAAAGTCCGCTATATCGGCATTGCCAACTGCTATGCCTATCAGCTGGCCAAGGCCAATGCGCTGGCGGCAAAGGAAGGCTTTGCTCCGTTTGTGTCGGTGCAGAACCATTACAATCTGCTGTTCCGCGAGGAAGAACGGGAGATGGCAAAATTATGCGCCGAGGACAACATTGCCATGACGCCATACAGTGCGCTGGCCAGCGGCCGGCTGGCTAGAAGGCCCGGGGAAATGTCCAAGCGTCTTGCTGAGGATAGTTATGCCAAGCTCAAATACGATGGCACGGCTGAAGCTGATGAAAAAATCATCCTGCGCGTGGCAGAGCTTGCCGATACGTATGGCGTATCCATGACGGAAATCGCTCTGGCCTGGCTGCTGACGAAGGTGACGGCACCGGTGGCCGGGGCGACCAAGCGCCATCATATCGATGGCGCGGTCAAGGCGGTAGAATTGAAGCTTGCAAAATCAGATACCGCTTATCTGGAAGAATGCTATATCCCGCATAAGCTGGTGGGGGTAATGGCACAGAATACTGAAAGTGGCAATAAAAAAGAGCAGGTCTGGATGAAAAATGCGCCCCAGGGGATGCAGTGAGTTTATCCAGCATAGGAGAAGGGGAAAAGCTTTTCGTTACGGAAGTGGTGTATATGAATAGACGCGAGTGTTTGAAAGTCACCGGCAGGGGTGCATTGACTGTGCCGGGGCGCTTAGTGGTGACAACATGCTTGCCCGTGGTGTTTATTGCGGTGATGAGTTTCCATTATATTCCCAAACTGCTGCATGAAATCCTGGGCGTGGCCTGGCTGCTGCTTGTCCTGCTGCATTTGTATCAGAACCGCAGCTGGCTCAAGAATTTGCGGCAGGGAAGCTGGAGCTTCGGGCGGCTTCTGGGAACGGTCATCGATAGTTTGCTTATCCTGGGGGTGCTGGTGACTATCCTGTCCGGCCTGGGGATTTCCAACTATCTGCTCAAAGATGTGATGCCGCTGGCCGTGCAGCGCAGCATTGCCCTGCATCAATATCATGTTTCGCTGCCGTATGCGCTGCTGATCTTGAGCGGCCTGCATTGGGGCCTGCATTGGCAAGGATGGCAAAGACAGTGGCAGAAGTGCATGAACTGGTCATTGCCGAAAATGGCCGGACGGCTGCTGACTGGCACACTGGTCGCTTTTGTGCTGGCGGCTGGCGTATGCGGTTCGTTCATGAACCGCGCAGGCGACCGGCTGCTGATGAAGCATATCTTTGCGACAGAGGCGTCCAGTCAGCCGGGCGGCATCTATGTACTGCTATTGGCGGGGATGCTGGGACTTTATGTGCTGGGCGGAATCGTTTTGGGCAGAAGCAGAAAATAACGCAGAAGAAGCTGAACAACGGCGTTATGAAAGCAGATGAAATTTTTGCTTGACTTGAAGTAAACTTCAAGTGCTAGATTAGAACGGAAGTCAGGGTCTGTTCCCTGAGGTGTGAAAGAAGCACGAAAAGGAGACCAGGATGAAGAAAAGAATCATCGCGGCAGGGCTGGCAGCCGCAACTGCTATGTCAGCGAATTTTTTGACGGTGGAGGCAGCAGCAATGGCAAATAACAACAAACGTATCGCAGTGAAAGTAACCCAGACGGCAGGACGGCAGCAACTTGGTGAGTTTGCTCCCGATTTTGCCCGCTATAATGACGATATCCTCTTTGGCGAGGTTTGGTCGAAAAATGACATACTCTCGCTGCATGACCGCAGTATCGTGACGGTTTCGGCCTTGGTGGCCAGCGGCATGGTGGACAGCTCACTCAAATATCATCTACAGTCGGCAAAGAAAAATGGCGTGACCAAAGCGGAAATGGCAGAAGTCATTACCCAGCTGGGCTTCTATGCTGGCTGGCCCAAGGCTTGGGCTGCCTTCAATCTGGCAAAAGAGGTCTATAACGAACCGGCAGCTAAGGATACAGAGAGAAAAGGAAGCGATACGATGGATTTGGAAGCCATCAAGGAAACCAGCATGTTCCCTGTGGGTGGCGAAAATGTCAACTATGCCCAGTATTTTGACGGCAAGAGCTATCTCCATATGATTTCTACGGAACAGGTGGTCATCGGCAATGTGACCTTTGAGCCGTGCTGCCGCAATCACTGGCATATCCATCATGCCGACAAGGGCGGCGGGCAGACGCTCCTGGTCACGGCCGGACGCGGCTGGTATCAGGAATGGGGTAAGCCTGCGCAGGAATTGAAGACTGGCGATGTCGTGCATATCCCCGCGAATGTCAAGCATTGGCATGGCGCGGCCAAGGATTCTGCTTTCCAGCATATCGCTGTGGAAGTGCCGGGCGAGAATACTTCTAACGAATGGTGCGAACCTGTAGCGGCGCAGGAATACAACAAACTGCCGTAATTTTATAGGAAAAGAGAGAGCCGATGAAGAGAAGGACTTTTATTGCGGGGGGACTGGGGGCTTTGACGCTGCTGGCAGGTGGCATGTTTTTCGCCAAGAGCACCTGGTACCGCAAGGCGGCTAATAGTGTCCGCAATCTGACTGGTGATTTGGATGCGCAGTTTTTGCGGCAGCTTATCACTGCCGATGCTGCCCATAGTCGGACCATTATGTGGCAGGCGGAGGATGTTCTGGTAAATCCGGCCATCGAATACCGTGTTAAGGGGCAGGCGGAAGCTCAGCTCGTTCCTGCGCTGGAGGATTTATTCACCGATGATGGCGTGAAGAACAATCAATATCTGGCGAACCTGCAAGACCTGCAGGCTGATACGGATTATGAGTACCGTGTGGTGACGGATACGGCTGCCAGCGGCTGGCATATGTTGCATACGGCGGGGACAGGGGAGTTTGAATGCTTGCTATTCCCCGATTCCCAGTCCAGCGACTATGGCGATTGGGAGGCATTAGCGCAAAATGCCGCCCAGCGCAATCCGCAGGCGGCATTCTTTATCAATATGGGCGATATCGTGGACAATGGCGAAGACCATACGCAATGGCAGGCCTGGTTTCATGGCGTGAATGGCATGATTGACCGCATTCCCTTTGTGCCCTTGATGGGCAATCATGAAACTTATGACCAGAATTGGAAGGTGCGGCTGCCAGAGGCCTATCTTCATTATTTCGTGGTGCCGGAAAACAACAGCCGGGATTTTTCCCGCTACTATTATTCCTTTGACTATAGCGATGTGCATTTCATGGTGCTCAACAGCCAGTGGGACGAAACTGAGGCGTTCAAGCCGGGCCTTATGGCAGAGCAGCTGAGCTGGCTGCGGGAAGATGCTGGCAGGAGCCGCAAGAAATGGAAAATCGTGCTGGTGCATAAGGATGTCTTGCAATACCGCATCCACAAACGTCCGGAACGGCAGGAAGGAATTTCGGATTTAGGCAGGAATTTCATGCCGCTGTTTGATGAATTGGGCATTGATATTGTCTTTACTGCCCATCTGCATACCTATCGCAACCGGGGACATATCAAAAGCTTCAAGCGGGACAGCCAAGGCCCGCTTTATATCCTGACGGGGGTGGCTGGCAATGTGCGTTATCCCGGCTTATGGATTGACCATCAGCTGGATGAGGTAGTGGCGCCCCAGCCCGAAACGGACAATTACCTTACCATGCAGGTGACGGACGAAGCGATAACGGTCAAATGTTTCCTGCCCGATGGACAGGTAATCGATACGGTAACGGTAACCAAAGCATAGATCGCCGAGTTCACGCTCGGTGTCATCGCAAAGAACGAAGAAGGCCATGCTCGGGTAGCGGTTGTTCTGGAGCGTATATTCGAGCATGCCGACATCGCCCGAGGCATTGCCCAAGGATAGCACGGGCTGCTGGCCAATTTCGACGATATTGCTGATGGCTTTGCTGGTCTTGCCGTTTTCGCCGAGGAACTTATCGGTTCGGACAATCTTGTCTTGCTGCTTGTCGAAGGTATGCTTGTCCGGTGCTTCGCCGGGTTTCATGTCTGTGGTGGTGTAGGTGACATTGGAACCTAGGGGATTAGTTATTTCATGAA
>CALYVJ010000095.1 GCA_945494195.1 uncultured Selenomonas sp.
AGGCTTTGCCCATTCCTTCCGGACGAGCATACGGGAAAAACGCAATTACCATAACCATGGCCATACGGCCAATAACCGGCATGACAAAAAGTGCCGTCATGAGCAGCACGAGCTTGATATCCCGCAACACTGTCCAATTTATCATCATCAACGACACCAGCGCAATGACTCCGAAAGCCCCTACACGGCTGTCCTTCATGATTTCCAGTTTTCGTTCCCGGCTGCGGGCAGAAAAAACGCCATCGGCTGTATCCATATAACCGTCAAGCAGCAATCCCCCGGTCACGAATACCGGCAGCAAAACCAAAACTGTTGTGACAAAATTGGCCCAACCGAAGACTGCCACCAGACACCACGTCACCAGCATGTAAATCAGACCCAAAAGAACTCCTACCAACGGAAAAAATTTCGTACTGCGACCAAAATCTTCCACGGTCAGGCCCGGCTGCTCCTTCACATGAAGGCGTGTTAAAAACTGTAATGCCGTAATAAATGATTTCATCGATAATATCCTCCTATATTTTCTGATACTATCTTTAATCATAACCCAAACATGGCATAGGCAATAAGGATAAACATCACTGTCACGGTGTACATCATGCGAATGGATTCCATAATATGCTTGGGGGCTATCATCTCGATGACATCTCCCATATATGCCCGGAAATGTTTCTTGCCAAAGTACGAATTGACGCCGCCCAGCCGGACGTGCAAAGCTCCTGCCACCGTAGCTTCTGCATAGCCGCCATTGGGACTCGGATGTTTTTCCGCATCCCGCAGCATTACCCGGTAGGCATTCTTGTAATCAAAGCCCAACACCCAGGCAGCGAAAATAAACAATACCCCCGTGATACGCGCGGGAATGTAGTTCAAGGCATCATCGAGCTTGGCTGCCGCCCGGCCAAAGTACAGATATTTGTCGTTCTTGTAGCCAATCATCGAATCCATGGTATTGGCAGCCCGATAGAGCACCGCCAACGGCACCCCGCCGATGATAAAAAAGAAAAGCGGCGCAATAATGCCGTCAACAGTATTTTCGGCAATCGTTTCAACGGCCGCCCGAGCAATTTCCGAATCATCGAGATTCTCCGTATCCCGGCCAACAATCCAGCCCACTTTCCTGCGGGCTTCCTCCAGTTCCCCGAGAATGAGCAGGGTATAAATGCCCTTGCCTGCCCTGGCAAGGCTCCTGGGGGAAATGGTAAAGGACAGCAAAACACCACCGACTACAGCTGATCCCAAGGACCACGGGATACGGTACGACAGCATCATGACAGCTGCGGCCGCCTCATAAGAAACCAACAGCGTAATCAGCACCAGCATAGCACCCAGCGTGAATTTTTTGCCATCGCTGTCTTCTTTTTGATAAAACCGCTTTTCCAAAATACCGATAAATTTCCCCATCAGCACCACCGGATGCCAGCGGCTGTTAGGGTCACCGATAATAGTATCCACCAAAAAAGCGATAATTGCTGTCATCATAGTTTTTCCCCCATGATTTCTGCCAGCTTTTCCATGTCCAGACTCTCGCGGACCACCGCCGCCAGATGGTTATACGCCTTTTCTTTTTCCGCTTTCACATTGCGCTGGATAGCCAGCGGGGAAAGCCCCTTGCGGCCGCGCAGAGCATTGATTACCTGGCGGCGGAAACCATCGTGATCAAAAATCCCGTGTATATAGGTGCCGACTACTTCGCCCTTTTGGCCCTCGGCGCCTCTCACTACTGCGCCATCCCAGCAATCCGCTTCCCGGGCCGCCTTGGCACGGATATGGAACGGATGGCAAACCGCAGGGCCAAACTCCGTCTTACCCATATGAATCTCGTAGCCCGGCATATCCTGTGCCTCAAGCATTTTCCCAAGGAAGGGCAGATGCACGCAATCGGCCGTCACCTGCGTCGTACGTTTCTGCGCCGCAAAGGTTGTCTCCATATCCAGATACCCAAGTCCTTCAATATCCTCATACTCCGACTCTGTATGTTCTGGATCATGGATAGCCGCACCGAGCATCTGATAACCACCGCAGATTCCCCAAAGAGGTATACCGGCCTCTACCCTGCGGAAAATTTCCTCATCCATTCCCGTTTCCCGCAAATGGATGAGGTCCTCCGTCGTATTTTTTGACCCCGGCAAAATAATCATATCCGGGTCCCCCAGTTCCTCCTTGTGGGACACGTAATAGAGGGACACATCCGGCTCCGCTGCCAAGCTATCAAAGTCAGTGAAATTGGATAATTTGGGTGTCCGGATTACCGCAATCTTTATCGGCGCATCCAACGGAACCGCCTGCTTCTCCTCCAAGGAAACCGAATCTTCATCATCAATGCCCAGCGCCTCAACATGAGGGACTACGCCCAAAACAGGCTTACCGGTCTTCTGCTCCAAAA
Organism: uncultured Selenomonas sp.; assembly: GCA_945494195.1. Lineage (GTDB taxonomy): Bacteria > Bacillota > Negativicutes > Selenomonadales > Selenomonadaceae > Selenomonas_A. The sequence continues at coordinate 2,387 of CALYVJ010000095.1, forward strand.
AATCGATAGCCGGCGTCAAAAGGCTCACATCACCGCGGAACTTATTGATGATAAGCCCCTTGATCAAGTCCCGTTCGTCCTCCTCTAAGAGCTCTAGCGTCCCCACCAATGCCGCGAGAGCTCCACCGCGGTCGATATCCGCAATCAAAAGAACCGGCGCCTGTAAATATTTGGCCACGCGCATATTTACGATATCATGGGCCTTGAGATTTACTTCTGCGGGGCTGCCAGCCCCCTCGATGACAATCGTATCATATTCTGCCTGCAACCGTCCCAAGGATTCTTTCACCGCCGCAAAGGCCTTCAGGCTGTAACCCTTATGGTATTCACGGGCACTCATGTTCCCAATTGGTTTTCCCATCAGCACCACCTGGGAGCAACTGTTACCGGTAGGTTTCAGCAGGACCGGGTTCATGTCCACCATCGGCTCTAAGCCTGCCGCTTCCGCCTGGGCCACCTGCGCTCGTCCCATTTCCCTGCCGTCACAGGTGACGTAGGAATTAAGCGCCATATTCTGCGCCTTAAAGGGAACGACTTTGCGCCCCTGTTGATGGAAGATGCGGCAGAGGGCCGTAGTGATAATGCTTTTGCCCACATGAGAGCTGGTCCCCATGAGCATAATCGCGTTGGACATGTGGATTCCTCCTTAAGCTAATGCTTTAATATTTACCGGGATTCCTGCGATAACCGCATAAACATCAGCAGCTGCCTTAGCCAGCTGTTGATTGGCCAGGCCGCTGATGTCCCGATAGATACGGCTGAGCTTATTTTCGGGAACGATTCCCGCCCCCACCTCATTGGTGACGAATACCACCACTGCTCCTTTATCAGCAGCAGCCTGCGCGGCAGTTATGAGCTGGCTGATTTTCTGACGGGTCAGCGCGTAAACTTGCTCTGGCTTGTCCAGCTCCTGTTCCTCCAGCTGGCAAAGGATATTGCTAAGGTAAATCGTAATACAATCAAATAAAATGGCATCATGCTTGTATGCTGCCGCCTCGATGGCCCGCTGAGCTTCAAAGGGCGCCTCATAGGTCTGCCAATCCGCTGGCCGACGCTGGCGGTGCAGTTCCACGCGGAACCGCATCTCTTCGTCAAAGATCTGCGACGTAGCGATATATGCAATGGCCTTACCACTTCGAGCAACCAAATCTTCGGCAAAGGTGGATTTCCCCGAGCGTGCCCCCCCTGTCACTAAAACAATTTTGCCTGTTTTTTCCTCATCCATATCAGCCTCGGTCATTGTTAATCAAATACATCATAGCATTGACAGCGGCAGCGGCAATGGGGCTTCCCCCTTTAGTTCCCTCAACCGTGATATAGGGTACCATGCCATTTTCTGCCAGTTCCTTTTTGGAATCGGCAGCCCCCACAAATCCAACCGGAATCCCAACAATGCAGGCAGGACGGATGCCTTCTTCCCGAACGAGACGAAGGACTTCAAACAATGCCGTGGGCGCATTGCCAATGGCAACAATGCTTCCATCGAGCTTTTTGCCGAACCGGCGCATGGCAGCCATAGAACGGGTTATTCCCTCAGCCTTGGCCTGTTCCGCCACCTCAGTATCAGCAATCAGGCAGTGAACCTCACCGCCAAAGGAAGCCAGCTTGCGCTTGTTGATGCCTGTGCGAACCATCTCCACATCGGTATAGATATCCGAACCACTGCGAAGTGCCTCCATAGCCTTCTCAATAGCTCCCTCACCCATGCGGATAAGGGGCGCATATTCCACATCCCCAGCCGCATGGATAATCCGGCTGTAGACTTTCACAGCCTTCTCATCGAGATTCAGTCCATCGAGATACGGGGCGATGATTTCCATACTGCGCGTTTCAATTTCCATCGGTTGTTTGATAAACTCCATGTCCGTATCGCTCCTCTGCAAACTTCAGGATTTCTTCATAAGTCCTGCCAACATTTCCATAATCCATTACCGGCCGGTCGATGACAATGACCGGCAAATCCAGCTCCGCCGCCGCTGCAAACTTCGTATCGGTACCACCGATCGTACCACTGTTTTTGGTAATGATGACATCGGCGTTATACCGCCGGTATAATTCCTTGTTGAGTTCTTTAGAAAAGGGACCCTGCATGCCGATAATCTGTCCCGGCGTAAGCCCCAGCTCTTCGCACAAACGCATGACCTCCGCCGTAGGCAGCACCCGGGCGATGATATGGCAGTCGCGCAGGTGACTTGACGTCGTAAATTTTTCCAGATTGCGGCTTCCGGTGGTCAGGAAAATATTCTTGCCGAATTTTGCGGCTAATTCTGCCGCCGCTTCGTAATCATGCACCACCGATAACCGGTCATAGCTGCTGGAAGTCAAATCCCGCTCATAACGGATATAGGGAATCTGCAGGTTCCTGCAGGCTTCCAAGCCATTTTTTGACATATTCACCGCATAGGGATGGCTCGCATCGACAAACAGGCGAATGTCATGAACCTGCAGATATTCCTCCAATTCCTGGCGGTCCAACGGCTTATCGTTGATAATGAAGTTGCGGCCACGGCAATCGGCCAGCAGCTGCTCTCCATAGTGGCTCACTACCGATGCCGCAACATCATACCCGTTATCCAACAGATATTTTGCCAGTTCGCGACCATCCTGGGTGCCGGCAGCGACAAAAATCATAAACCGTTCTCCTTATTCTGATACCCGCGCGGAGTAATCATCCAGCCATCTTTGACATAGGTCTGGCTATTGCCGATGACCACCAGGGAAAACATGTTGATGTCCTCTTTGGTGAAGTCCTCCAAAGTCGAGATAACCTTCGTCTCCTTATCACGGCTGGCAGCCGTGACAATTCCCACTGGCGTTTTCGGATTGCGGAATTTCAGCATGATTTCCCGGACCTCTTCAATGTTTTTCACGCGCTTCTTGCTTTTCGGATTGTAAAGGGCGGTGACAAAGTCGCCCTGAGCCGCCATCTCAACGCGTTTGCGAATGAGTTCCCAAGGGGTCAGCAGGTTCGAAAGGCTGATGACTGCAAAATCATGCATCAGCGGTGCCCCGAGAACCGAAGCAGCCGCATTGACTGCCGACACGCCAGCAATAACGCCGCCAAATTCGGGACGCTGCGCTTCTTCCCGCTGGAGGATAAGTTCCAATACCAGACCAGCCATTCCATAGACACCGGCATCACCACTGGATACCACCACCGTATCCCGGCCTGCTGCTGCCTCATCCACCGCCATGCGGCACCGGTCAATTTCCTGCATCATCGCTGTGCCGATGACTTTCTTGCCCATCAGCAGCGATTCCACCAGCTTGATATAGGTGTTATAGCCTGCGACTACTTCTGCCGCTTCAATCGCTTTTCTAGCCCGTGGGGTCATATCCTCAAGACTTCCCGGACCGATACCGATTACTGTTATTTTTCCCATAATAAAGCTACCGTCACTTTCTCAAATTTTGTTTTGCGAAGTGCCATCCGTCCGCCTCGCTCTCCAACGCAGCAATAAGCCGCTGCTTCGCAGATATTGCCAACACCGATGGTTTCTTTGACAAAGGGCGATTCCTCCAGCTGATATTTCGCAATGGTCTGTTCCAGTTCCGCTTTTTCATAGAACCGCACCGGCCGTGCCAAACTGTCCGCCGTAAAAAGGATTCCCGCCTCATGGCTCTTGACCGATGTACTGGCAAGGACATCCACAAAGGACCTGTCCCGGCCAATCATGCGGCAAGCCGTGTCAATCGCCGACATGACCACAGCAGCTGGTGTCCCCCGGCGGCAGCCCACTCCTGCAATCAAGCGGCGCGGCGACAGGCAAAGCACATTAGGCGGCAGCTCCGAAAGCTCCGGAAGATTTGATTCCGAAACAATAACTGCATATAATTCCTGCTGCTCCTCCGGCAGGATGTTCAGCAACTGGCTGGTGATGCAAAGCTCAGCTGGCTGGCCTGCCTGCTCCAGCATCCTTTTATAGAACACGCTATGGGGCAACGTCTTATCAATACGCCAATTGACATTTTTCCCCTCCAGCACCGCCGAATTGAGGGTGCCAATGCGGACCTTTGGCCAAGGGCGCAAGCTGAGCCGCGCCGCCAATGCATCCGGTGCCAGGCACTTATTGACATCCGTTGCCGTGGTTATGACCGGTGCTGCTCCCACTGCCTGGCAAAGCTGCTGGGTCAGTACGTTGGCGCCACCAATATGCCCCGACAACAGGCTGATCCCATGCTGTCCCCGTTCATCAAATA
>CALYVJ010000096.1 GCA_945494195.1 uncultured Selenomonas sp.
TGTTTTCCGTGTGCGAAGTTTGAGTTTATGATAATATTAAGGCTGTTCTGAGGGATAATTAAGAAAATTGTTGAGGAAACATGGACACTCACAAGAGGTTCTAATCTTTCCTCGGAATATTAAGGGTATATTATTATTTATGAGGAGGGGTTCTTTTATGAAAAAGACTCTTGTATCCGCACTGACGACGGCTCTCGTTGTTGGCGCAGCTAGCACGACGTTTGCAGCAGCAAACCCGTTTTCCGATGTAACGGCAGATCAATCGGCATATCCTGCCGTAGCTCAGCTGGATAAAGACGGCCCCATCACGGGGTATGGCGATGGCACGTACAAAGGCCAGAAACAGATCACTCGTTATGAGATGGCTGTAATGGTTGCCCGCGCTATGGCTAAGAGCCAGAACGTAACGGTTTCCGGCAACGACAAAGCTCTGCTGGACAAACTGGCTGCTGAGTTCGGCGATGAGCTCAACAACCTCGGCGTTCGCGTAAGCAACCTCGAGAAAAATGCTGACAAAGTAAAATGGAACGGCAAAGCTGAGTACGATTTCAAGCGCACGAACACGGAAGGCCAGAGCGCTGCTGCTGATCGCCATGACGATGAGAACAAAGTTCTGTTCCGCCTCGAGCCGAGCGCTGAAGTCAACAACAACTGGCATGTAAATGCCCGTCTCGATGCTTGGGTTGATCATCTCGACAAAGATAAGGATGTCGACAACAACGGCAACGTTAAACTGAAACGCATTTATGCACAGGGCGATTACACGAACTTCTCCACGAAGCTCGGTAAATTCGCTCCGATCGATGATGATAGCATCTTCGATACGACGTTCTCCGGTGCTGAGGTTTCCTTCGGCAAAGCTCTGAAATTGACGGCTGGTGCTGGCCGCATCAACAAGGATGATGAAAATCCGTTGACGACTGATGACACGGCTAACTATCAGTATGCTGGCCTTGGCTATGACTTCGGCAAACTGTCCCTCGGGGCTGACTATCATCACCTGAACAGCAAAAACATCGAAGCTCTTGGCAAAGCTTATGCAAACGGCACGACGGATGAGGCTAACATCTGGATGGCAAAAGGCGCTTACACGTTCGACAAGAACTGGGCTGTAAACGGCTACTATGCTGAGAACCATGATGCTGATGCTTATCATAAAGCTGGCGCTGCTGAGATCGACTACAAAGGTGCTCAGGATGCAAACAAAGGCACTTGGGGTGCTTGGGTAGCTTACCGTCACCTGGGCCAGAACGTTGACCTGTTCAACACCTACGATGCTATCGATGATGGCCAGAAGGGCTGGGAGATCGGTGCTAACTACACGCCGTTCAAGAACGTCGTTGCAGTAGCTCGTTATGGCAAGAACAAAGACCTTGCTACAGACAAGAAATCCAACTGTGTATTCGGCCAGGTTAACTCACTGTTCTAATCCTTGCGATTATTAGAAGTTTACTGACAGAAAAGCCTCCGCTTTGCGGAGGCTTTTTTTGTTATAAGTTGGAAATCTATGATAAAAAAATATTACCCATTCCCCAAACTGGTAACAGTTGGGAGGTGATACATTCGGCATCTTCTTCTTTCGCCTAAAATTATTATACTACGATTTTTATGTGAACAAGTATTTTTGAAGCCGTTCCGCCGAGCAAAAAGCCGGTTAAAAGGCCGCAGGGGCCGAGGATGGGCAGGTAGGCAAAGAGCTGGGGGCCGCCGATGATGAGGCTGGCGGCTAGCAGTTGGCCGATGTGGTGGAAGAAACCGCCGGCACTGCTGATACCTAAAGGCGTAAAGCGGCCGCTTTTTTTGAGCAGGGCCATGGCGGCAAAACTCAGGACTCCGCCAGACAGGCTGTAGAGCAGGATGGTGGGGCCGCCGCCAAATAGCGAGGCTAACAGGATGCGCAAAAACAGCACCAGGGCGGCATCCTGCCAGCGGGGCAGGGTGTAGAGGGCGATAAGCGTTATGAGGTTGGCCAGTCCCAGCTTGGCTCCCGGGGCTAGAAATGGCAGGGGGATAAGTCCTTCAAGCAGGAACAATGCCAGGGATTGACCAGTAAGCAGCGCCAGGTAGACAATTTTTTGGGTTGGATTCATAAGACCTCCTGATTAGCGCATGGGAATGAGGTCTGCCTCGGGCTGTTCGCCCTTTACTTCGATAAGCAGTTTATGGGGCAGGCAGGCGATGATGCCACCGGGCTTTTGGGCGGGGCCTTGCAGGATGCAGCGCTTATCGGGGCAGTCGGCCTCGGTCACGGCGATGGTGTCATCTTCGACTACGATGGTGTTGCTATGCCCGTCGTGGCTGATGACAAAGATATCGCGGCCGGTGTGCCCGGAGAGGGGGATGCGGCGCGTAAGTTTTCCCTCGACGGTGATATCCGCGTAGACCCGATCGGGCTTTTGACTGGTCAAAAACAGCAGTGGTGTAAGCGATATGAATAATAGCAGGATTATGAGCAGGATATCCGCTCTATTTAGCATTTTCTTCATAGTATCTATTATAGACTTTCCCGAGTTAGTTTGCTATACTTTACAATTGTATAAGATGGTAAACAAAGGAGCGCGAGCAGTATGCCGAATCGTCCAGCCTGGGCTGAGGTGGATTTAGGGAAGCTTTCCCATAATTATGAAGAAATCAAGAAACAGTTGAAACCTGGTGTGAAGCTCTGTGCCGTGGTCAAGGCAGATGCCTATGGTCATGGTGCGGTGCCGGTGGCTCAGGTGGCGGTTCAGGCTGGCGCGTCTTATCTGGCGGTGGCAACGCTTTCCGAGGGTATTGAGTTGCGCCAGGCAGGATTTACGACGCCGATTCTGCTGTTGGGCCTCGTGATGCCGGAGGATGCTAAGGAAGTCGTGGATTACGACATCACCCAGGTGGTCTGTGAGCTGGAATTGGCCAAGGCGCTGTCGGCGGAAGCCGTCCGCCAGCATAAGACGGCCAAGGTTCACTTGAAGGTGGATACGGGCATGGGCCGCATCGGCGTGCGTCCGGAGGAAATCGGGGCATTGGCGGCAGAGATTGCAAAGCTGCCGGGGTTGGAAATCGAGGGCATGTTCTCCCATTTTGCCATGGCAGATTGCAAGGACAAGGCCTATACGAAGATGCAGCTCGATAAGTTCCGTCAGGCTGTCGCGGCGGTGGAAGCACAGGGCGTAAGGCTGGCCATTCGCCATATTGCTGAGTCGGCAGCCATCCTTGAGATTCCCGAGGCGCATTTTGATATGGTTCGCGCCGGGGTCATTCAGTATGGCCTTTGGCCGTCGGCGGAAGTCACCCATCCCATTGACTTGCAGCCCTTGATGAAATTGCAGGCGAAAGTCGTCTGGATTAAGAATTTGCATAAGGGAGAGAGCATCGGCTATGGCCGCGCCTTTGTGGCAGATCGGGAGTGCCGCATTGCGACGCTGCCCGTAGGCTATGCCGATGGCTATATTCGCGCTTATAGCCCGGAAGGCTATGTGGAAATCCACGGGAAGCAGGCCAAAATCGCCGGCCGCGTCTGCATGGACCAGGTCATGGTGGATGTGACGGATATTCCCGAGGTGAAAATCGGCGATGTGGCGACGCTGTTTGGCAGTGAGACCCTGACCATTGACGATGCGGCAGGCTGGCTGGGAACGATAAATTATGAGGTGCCCTGCCTTATCTCCCCTCGAGTGCCGCGGGTATATGTGAAAGAAAAGAAGGCCGCCAGCTTTTGATGAGCTGGCGGCCTTTGTGTTTGTTATGTGGTTTATTCTGTAACCTGCCGTTTCCAATACTCCAAATCGGGAGCGTTGAGGGGCAGGTCGATGGTTTGGCCGTTGTCGTAGTAGAAGCGGAAGCGGACGCTGTCGGCCTTGCGGATGGCCGGCAGACTGGCCCGGGGCAGTTCTACGAACAATTTGTTTTCGTTCTGATAGGGATGGTCTTTGCTGGTGCCGGCTGGTTCCTGTTTGACGGCGGCCTTCATTTCCCAGGCGTCCCCATCGGTGTAGAGGATGGCCTCTGGTTTGAGCTTCGAGCTGTCGTAGCGCCAATCCCAGATGGTCAGTACGGCGCCTTCCAAAGCCCCTGTTTCGGTGCGGGAGCTTTGGAAATCAATGCGGCAGTAGGAGGAGAGGCTGTCGGCACTGCGGTGGTCAAGGCTCCATATGAAGGATAGACCAAAGACGCCGAGCAGCATCAGGGCGATGCCGCCGAAGAATAGAAGCTTTTTCAGCGAAAAAAACATAATAAATGGATAATCCTTTCCGAAAAGATTACTCGATGATTTCATCAAAGGCTTTATGCAGGGCGGCCTGCTGTTCCTTGTTGATGGTGATTTTGCCGTGAAGCAGGCTGATGAGGCCAGCTTCCTTGAGCTTTGTTACGCCGCGGTTGACGGTTTTGACGCTGGTGCCGATGTCGTCGGCAATCTGCTGACGGCTCGTGTGCAGGATGAACATATCCGTTTCGATGGTTCCCAGACGTTTTATCAGATAGCTGTGGAGGCGCTCAAGACTCGGCAGGAATTTGACATGGCCGGCTTCGTTGGAAGTCGGATACATCTTGGCGGCTAACAACTGGGCAACGGCCAGGGCGAAGTCGTTATCGGTGCGCATCCACAGCAGGAAGGTCTCAGCGCTCATGGCCAGCACTTCGCAGGTGGTGACGGCTTCGTTGGAAGCCGCATAGACTTTCTGGCCGGCTAGGACTTCGAGGTCGCCAATCAGGTCGGGGACTTCGAGGGAAGCGAAGGTATAGCGCTGGCCACTGGCAAATTCGTTGCTGACGCGGGTGCTGCCACGGGTCAAGAGATAGACGTGATCGGCGCGTTCGCCTTTACGGACGACAGATCCGCCCGGCAGGAAAACCTTGTGAGTTGTCTGGCGTTTAATGCCTTCTGGCATATGGTCAAGCATATAATCAAGCTTCATGACGATTTCCTTTCTCTACGTTGTTATTTGTTCTATTATATAATATTTTTGGCATTAGGCAAATACTGACCAATTCGGCGCCAAGAATATTCAGAATAATAATAAATGAAAATTTTTAGGACATTAAAGACAAATGTCCTTTTTTATTGTTTTCCGAATGTGTAAACTAAGTAATGGAATCAAGTGATACAAAATAGGAAGGAGAACGCGCCCTATGAAAAAATTGTTTGACGGCGCATTACAGCAGCGGAAGAGTTTGCAGCGCGAAATAATTGCTGGCATAACGGCGTTTTTTGCGATTTCCTACATTATAATTGTCAATCCGATGATACTCGCGGATGCGGGGATTCCTGCAGAGCTGTCCGTTTTTGCGACGATTTTCTCGTCGGTCATTGGCTGCCTGCTCATGGCATTTTGGTCAGATGCACCAATCGTGCTGACGCCGGGCATGGGAATCAATGCATTCTTTACTTATACGATTTGTGTCAATATGGGGCTTCATTGGCATGAAGCAATTGCCATCTCCCTCGTATCGGGACTTATCTTTGTGTTTGTGGCTTGTACCAAGTGGTGCACGCGCCTCAGCCAGGCGGTGCCGGGATCGCTGAAATCGGCGATTACGGCTGGTATTGGCCTGTATCTGGTGGAGATTGGCTTGGTGAAGGCCCAGCTCATCCAGCGGGGGGCTAATTCCATGGTGGAACTTGGCAGCTTGACGAATCCGGTGGCGCTCTTGGCCATCTTCGGGCTCATACTGAGTCTGCTGCTTTACTTCCGCAAGGTAATGGGCGGTTTCTTTATCGCCATCCTCGTGACCAGTGTGGTGGGGTACTTTGCAGGTATCCGCGATGCGGCACCGATGGATTTGAATTTTGCAAATCTCGCATTCTACCCGCAGCTTTTGCTGAAGGCAGATTTTAGTAATATGATGAGCATACCGTTTTTGCTTTCGGTATTCTCCATGTCCATGATCATGATTTTTGAGACCATGGGCCTGCTGGAGGGAATCCTTCCCGATCAGCGTAAATTCAAGAAAACCTTCGAGGGCTCGGCATTTACGACGATGTTCTCGGGTTTGTTGGGTACCAGTCCGACGGTGGCGGCGGCAGAAAGTGCAGCCGGCATCGCCAGTGGCGGCCGGACGGGGCTTATGGCCCTTACGGCAGCTGTACTGTTTGCCCTTTCCCTTTTCTTTATCCCTCTTCTTTCATTTGTGCCCCAGGCTGCGATTGCCCCGGTTATTATCATTACCGGAGCGATGATGATGCAGCAACTCCAGTATGTGGAATTCAACGATTTCTCGGAATGGTTCCCCGCCTTTCTGGTTGTCGTGCTGATTCCTTGGTCCGGTAGTATTTCTACTGGTCTCGCCTTTGGGTTTACGGCATATCCCCTGCTGAAACTCATGAATGGGCGGCGGCAGGAAGTTCACGTGCTGGGGTATGGGCTTGGCTTTCTTTTCCTCTTGAACCTTGTTTTCCAGGCAGGGTTCTAATAAAGAATTTACATAAAGCTTTTGATAAAAGGCTTCGGATGATTCCCTACAAAGTCATCCGAGGCCTTTTATCATGCCTAAATTCCTAACGGGAAAGCGTCCAGACTTTCCCCGCTCCAGAACCGTTAGGAGGAAGATTTACCTATGGCAAATCTGGAACAATGGCGTTATAATGATAGTAGCTATACGCT
>CALYVJ010000097.1 GCA_945494195.1 uncultured Selenomonas sp.
CTATCGGTGAAAATGTTGGTTTTCTTAAATAATTTTTTGTCATTTAAAAAAGTATAGGTTTTGAAAATCAAAATGAAGGTTGAGGCAGAGATGAAAGAAATCAGCAAAGTACCAGCTAAGGCCGAGCAGGGAATGGCAGGAATCGGCAGGAGACAGGGAAAGTCGCCAAGACCAGACGAAAAGGCATTTGACCGTGAACTGCACGCAGTAGAACATGGCGTTAAGTTTTCGCATCATGCGGCCAAACGCATCGAAATGCGTGGCGTGGAACTAAGTGACAGCGATATGAATCGCTTGAATGATGCGGTGGAGCGCATGGCGGAAAAAGGTTCCCGCGACGCGCTGATATGGATGAAACAGACCGCGCTGGTTGTCAGCGTGAAGAATCGCACCGTCATTACCGCAGTAGACGAAGAAAGTGCCAAAGAAAACATTTTCACGAATATAGACAGTGCTGCCATACTCTAAGGCACAAGGGATAAAGGAGAAGTGATTTATTATGATGCGTTCGTTATATTCTGCTGTATCGGGACTTAAAGGACATCAGACCAGAATGGATGTAGTCGGCAACAATATTTCCAACGTCAATACGACAGGTTTCAAATCCAGCCGCGTGACCTTTGCGGATACGTTGCTGCAGACCCAGTCAGGTGCCGCAGCACCATCGGGGAATCTGGGTGGTACGAACCCGAAACAGATTGGCTTAGGAGTAGGCGTTGCCAGCATCGATACGATTTTTAAGGATGGCTCCGTTCAGGCAACGGGCAAAAACACAGACCTTTGCCTGTCTGGTAACGGCCTGTTTGTCGTAAAAAAAGGCAGTGAGACCTTTTATACCCGTGATGGTGCCTTTGAATTCGATGCAGAGGGCAACTATGTATTGCCAGGCAGTGGTCTCAAAGTGCAGGGATGGATGTCTCAAGATGGTGTGCTCAATACAACTGGTGCTGTTGGCGATATAAGCATTTCCGCAGGGAAATCCATGGAATCAAAAGCAACGAGTATAGCTACATATACAAATAATTTGAATGCCGCTACGGCAGGATATGAAATCAGCAGTATCTGGGTAACGAAAACAGATGGGACGACAGAGACGGTTTCGTCTTACAATCCCCAGAGTTATACAGGGGATTTATGGTTGAATTGTCCTGACGGTAAATTTTTAGTTCCGATTAATCCAGCTTATAATGTAGGAAATACTGCGACATTTTCTATCTGTTGCAGAGATTCTGCAATAGATTCTATAACCGCTAATGGTACAGGGCAAGTAACTCTTGATGTAAATACTCCAGGACAATATGTTGCTATAAATGATAATCGTACAAGCGGTTCTGTTAACATTCCAAGTAGTGCTATAAGTAGTGGTACTTATTCGATTGGTGGTACATATAATGTTAATAAAACAATAAGTGGAGTAGAACATTTAGCGAATGATAATAATAATATAAAACTTACTTTTAGTGATAATTCAGATGGGATATCCAGTGTAGTTGTGCCAGATCCATATGGAAAATTCGCTGTGGGAGATTCTTTTTCATTAAGTCTTAAGGTAACAGGTGGAAAGGCTACAACAGGGGCAACAGTGAAAGATTCTGAGACAGGAAATGTAGTGACGATTTCAGCGGCTTATGGTGATGTTGATGCTAAGTTAGGAAAAGATTATACAATAACAAGAACACCAGAGGCAATAACGAATGCTCCGGGGGTTAAGTCGGTAACGATTAATACAGCTGATGGAACATCGCTTGCTGGTTTAGTGAATTCGAAGTATTCTTCTGGTGGAACGTTTTATCCTTCCGTTACAACTACCGTGACTGTTTATGATAGTCTGGGGTCATCGCATAATGTACCAGTTTTATTTACGAAAACTGGTGATAATGAATGGGCTTTATCGCTAAAAGGTGGTTCGGATAGCTGTACTATAACGGAAAGTGATGGAACAACTACAACGGTAAACTTAAGTTCTAAAGACTTGAAGTTTTCTTCTGTTGGTAAATATATTTCTGGAAGTGGAAATCTTACGTTGAACTATACGAATGGTGCAGCAGAAAGCAAAGTGGCATTAAACTTGGCGGCAATTACTCAATTTGCAGGGAATACAACGATAAAAGGTGATTGTGATGGTAATGCCGCGGGTACTCTTAGCAGTGTGTCGATTGACAGCTCGGGTATCATCACGGGGATCTATACCAATAATGTCAAACAAGTAGAAGCACAGGTTGCTGTTGCGCAGTTTAACAATGCGGCAGGCCTTACCAAGATTGGTAATAGCTTGTATCAGACTTCCAACAACTCAGGAACGGCGAATGTGAAAACTGCCAGTGACCTTGGCTGCACGATTACGCCGTCGGCTCTGGAGATGTCCAACGTGGATATCGCTAGCGAGTTCTCGGATATGATTGTCACCCAGCGTGGCTTCCAGTCGAATTCCAAGATTATCACGGTCAGTGATGAAATGCTTGAGACAATGATTAATATGAAACGGTAATGCAAAAAGGCGGCAGTAGAAATGGACTGCCGCCTTTTTCGGCCAAGGTCTCGCAGAATTCTTCGTCGCTATCAAAGCCGAAGGCGGATATACTTCGTCGGTGATGACCCAGGTATCGTATTTCTCCGCCAGATCGGCGATGATCTGCAATTCTTCACGGGTAAATACCTTGCCGCAGGGGTTGGAGGGATTGCAGAGAATCAAGGCTTTGGGATGCTGCTGGAAGGCTTTTTCCAGTTCTGTAATATCAAAGGTGTAAGCAGGTGGTTTTAGTGATACATAAATAGGTTCGGCACTGCAAAGGATTGCGTCGGCGCGTAGTTTTCATAGAAGGGCGAGAAGACTATGACTTTATCGCCGGGGTCAGTGACGCTCATGACGTAATTCATCGTAATGACAGCGATATCGACATCCTGCAGGCTGCAGTGCAGCTGTGCGGCTTCCAGTTCGACAAACTGGAGCTGTTTGGGATTGGACTGGATATCCTGGATGGTAACCTTGAAATTGTTTTCCGGCGCGGAAAAGTTCTTGAGAAATGGTTCGTGCTGATAGCTGTTCAGGTCGATATCGCCGTCGGCGAGTGCCTGGTCGGGCGTAACATAATCGGAAAACTCGACGACCGTGACTTTTAGCCCCTGATTGGCAGCTTCTTTGGCTCATGCTTCGGCTACCTCAGCATGAGGACCGGAGGTTGCTCCCCGTTTGATTTCCTTCTGTGCTTGTTGACCGCAGCCACTGAGAATCAGTGTCATAGCAGTCAGCGTGCTTAATTTATAGGTTTTGCATCATTGGATGGTTCCTGCGAAAAGGATTTTGCCGTTCGGTGACGAATTCATACTTAGAGATGATGGGGGAAATGTGAGCAGCAGAAACCAAAAGCGAGGGGTGACTATGGCGAAGGACAAAGCGTGGAAAAAACGACGAGAACTCATGAAGGATTTGTTTGAGGAAATGATGAACCTTCATAAAAAAATGCTGCTGGTGGCGATTGATCTTCACAAGGCCATGGAGGAAGATAATGATCCGAGAGGGATACAGCACAGCAAAGAGTTCCTGGATCTGATGCGCCAGCAGCGGACGTTGATGATTTTGGGAATGGTCCATAAAGTCAATTCGATGCGTTCTGAGGAGGAGGGCGGCAAGCTCATTCCGTTCCCCATCCGGCCTACGCGTGAGAATATGGAGGCGACGGTTCGCCAGTATATTCCCCGGGATAGGGAAGCGTTAGCTAAGGATCATGCTTCCATTATGCGCATGGCGGCCAAAATCGGTTATTATGCCTGGTCGCTGCCGAAGTCCTGTGTACAACATGCCAAAAATGGGGGTATCACGACCTATGAATGCTCCCATTGCAATGTGCTGCGCAATGCAATGCGGCAATATGGTAGTGATGGACAGGGATATGAATTCCGGCATCGGCAATTGTTGCATCTTTATGAAAAGTGGACTGCCTGGATGGCGCAGTTTGAGGATGGGATTCCCAAGAAGCAGGAGGAAATCCAGGAAGAGTGGGTGCAGGCAGCTTGCGAGAAACACCTGCGTGAACACTTTGCAGAACAGGAAACCTTCGATGATGCGGACTGTTATGGCTGTCCGGTTATCCGCCAGTCCTTTATGCCATTGCAAAAGAATATAAGGGAAGAGTAGAAAGAAGCAGTCTCTTAGCAGGCTGCTTCTTTTTTGATTGTATGTTTCGGCAAGGGGGGGCGGATTTGAAACAGTGTTTCAAGGGTGAGGGGATTTGTTGGCGGGCCAGAGGTTTTTTATGTAACAGCGTTTCAGTTCATCGGGTACAGATTGTTTAATATTATTTGCTAGTGATAAGATTAAAACGAATTAAAGAATACATTATAATAATAAAAACAATAAACAGGGGGAGAAGAACGATGAAACTGAAGAGAGAAGGAACTACAGCTCTCGCGCTGACGGTTTTGCTTGGGCTTTCGGCTGCTTATATGCCGTCGACGGAGGCTGCGAAAACTACGGCAGAAGAAGCGTTGGAAAAACAGATGGAGTCACCGGTTCATGAGACGCTTTCCGAAAAGGCACAGCGCCTGGCACATAGTACAGTAACGCTTACCGGAGTCGATGTCGCGGATGGCTCGGCTTACGATAAAGATAAAATTCTCTTGCTGGTACCTCAGCTCAAAGGGGATAAGGTAAATGTACAGGATCTCAGTCGGACCATCGCCCTGTATAACGAAGAAGGCGCCATTAAATTGCATGTCAATTTCCAGCCGGATGGTGACGGCTACCGGGCAGTAGTAAATGCCGTAACGGGGAAAAAGGTTGCAGTTGGCGTGCAGTTTGCCAACAATGGTAACAAATACAGCGGCAATTGGCGTGGGACAACGACCTATGTCAACCGCAACCTTACGGGACGCGGAGATACGTTGGGGGCTGTTTTTGTCAGTACGACCTCGTTGGACAAGGACAGCAATGTAAGGCAGGGAGCTGTTTCCTACCGTTGGAATCTGCCAAGCTCTGGCGATACGCTGACTTTCTCTGCCAGCTATTCGGATTCGAAACTCACGAACCTGTCCACTACGCCGTTGTTTGATTTGTCGGCTACGGGTAAGAGCACCCGTGCGGGGGTATCGTATCAGCATTATTTCAAACACAGTCAGCGTGAGCGCGACTTCTTGGATTTTGGCCTGAACTATCATCAGACGGACAATGGTTTGGCGTTGGCTCTTCCTGGTGGCGGCGGTGCCAAAATCAATTATGACCTCCATCATGAAGATGCAACGGTAGCATTTTATCATCGCGATCGCGGGGCATCTCATAATTTCGGTTATCGTTTTGGCCTTCAGGGAAATGTCGCCGGTAATAAGACGGACTTCAAGGCCATGACGGCAGATGCCGATACGAAATATCTGATTTTCCATGCGAATGCGAACTATCTGAAACGACTGAGCAGGGGAAAAAATTCCTGGCTTTTAAATACGCGCGCTGCTGGACAGCTGGCGAATAAGAACCTTATCAGCTGTGAGAAGTTTGGCGTAGGCGGTATGGACAGTGTCCGTGGCTTTGATGAGAATATCCGCACGGCCGATAATGGCGTATCGGGAAGTGTGGAATTCTACACGCCGGAGAAGAGTGGTCTGCGTGGAATCGCCTTTGTCGATGGCGCCCACATCAAAAATCATCATGGCAATACGGCAACGAATCTGGCATCGACGGGGCTGGGAATTCGTTACAATACGGCAAACTTTTCCTTGGCTACGGATTATGCCTGGGTGCTTAGTGAGCCGGATCATGTCAAAAAAGATTCTGCCGGTCATCGCCGTTGGAATTTCTGGGCTGGATTGAGTTTCTAAGTAAGGAGCGGAAGTAAGATGAAAAAAACAACCTTATCGAAAAAGATTCTTCGTTTTGCTGTGGCCAGCGGGCTGGTATTTTCCCTGAGTGCTCCGCTGGTACAGGCGATGCCTCAGGGCGGTGAAGTCTTAAATGGTGGTGTTTGGGTCAATGGATCGAATCGATATCTCGACAACAACTGTGGGAAGTTCGATGCCATTTCTGGTGACGAATTCCAAGCGAAGGAGGTCTATGACGCCAATGATAACGCGTTGATCATCAAATGGGATTCCTTCGATATTGCACACGGTGAGAGTTTGGTCTTAAATGGTCAGGGGGTGCCCTTCGTCAACATTGTCAATAGCGGGTCCATGTCAAATATTGCCGGCACCTTGTCAACTACGGGGCTTTATCAAGTGTATGTGGTAAATCCCAATGGCATCAATGTGGCGGATACGGCTAATTTAACGGCTACGAATCTGACCCTTTCGACGGTGGAGGCCAGCGATACAGAATGGAAAAACTTGTCCTTTGGGGATACTGCAAAAGCCAAAGGCGATATCAAGATTTCTACGCCGAACGTCATCAATGTATATGGCAACTTTACGACCAATAGCGTCAATCTGGAAGTAGCTGATGGAGTGTCCTTCAAAATCAATACGGAGGACAGCAATTCCTCGTGGTGGGATGATACCAATCATGTAAATGTGACCTACGACAAAACTTGGGATCGTTCAACGGTAACCTTCCATGCGGAGAACAATATCATCTTTAGCGGTTATTTTGATACG
>CALYVJ010000098.1 GCA_945494195.1 uncultured Selenomonas sp.
AGTTGTACCTTTATTGATCTGGTATCTGGCGCAAGGCGCTTGATATATTTGGTTGTCATTTCGTAACAAAACCGCACGGAGTGACGGCCGCGCGGCTCTGTTGCGTTGTAAAGGGGATATCATGGATGCCAAGAAAGAGGAGCTGAATCTCAAATTCATCAAGAGACAGACGGTCACGGGGAAGAACGTCTATGTAATGGTGATGTTCCCGCATGTGAATCTGGAAGTCTCGGATGGAGATGTATTTGATATGTCAGGAACATCCGTTGAATACGGATAAAAGTATGGCGGTAAGACTGGGAGAATAAGACTATGGATAAACTAGATAGACTCTTGGTTTTCGGAGATATTCATGGCAAATGGAATAGATTTGTTGAGGCTTATCGAAAAGTTGGCTTTGATCCGGATAAGGATATGATGGTATTCTTAGGGGATTACCTTGACAGAGGTGAGCAGCCAGTTCCTGTAATGGAGTGGGTGCTGGAACATTTCGGTCAAAGACATATGATATTCCTGCGCGGCAATCATGAGCAGATGTTTTATAATGCCATGAGGGAAAAGGAAGAAACGTCAAATCTGTTGTCGTTTCTATTTGGTTCACCGAAAGCCCTGTGGCTTAATAGTGGCGGCAGTATAACCAGTTCAGAAATAGAAAAGACAGGCAGGAAGGAAAGTCTTGTCGATAGCTGGTTGAAGCTGATAGAACAGCTTCACTTGTATACAGAAATTGAGGTAAATGGCAAAATCTATTGGTTCATGCATGCTGACTGTGAGCCGGACGTTCCGCTGACTGAGCAAAAAACAAAAACATTATTGTGGGACAGAAGCCTGGCCATGCATCCGCAACTTCATCAAGGAAAGCAGATTATTGTTTTGGGACATACTCCTGTACAAGCATTAGGTTATCAGGCAAGACCGCAATGGTTACAGGATGGCAGGCTGGTTCTGATGGACACAGGGAGTTTTATGGAAAATGGCCGCGTATCCTGCGCTGATTTACTAAGTGGAGAAGTATATCAATCATCGAGATAGCAATGAAAATAGAAAACCGAGAAGAAGGGGGAGCTAAGCCCTTCTTCTCGGTTTTTTATCAAGATGATATGGTCAGGTTGCAGTGGTATATAGAAATAGGGACCTAACCTCGAATTGACAGAGATTGTATCGCAGTGTTCGATTCATATAATCATATCCTTATCGAAGTCTACGGATACCAAACCATTGTGCATTTTGATCCCAGAAAAGCTGGAGTTGAAGGTCAACAGCGAATTGCCGCTGGTAACCATATTGAGCACCTGGGGGCATATATTCGTGCCTGCTGGTGAGAATGAAGCGGCCAGTTGCATCGCTATTTAGTGCTGTGCTGATTTGATGCCATTCGCCGGGCGTATACCCCATGGCTGCTAGGCTATCAAGGGAGACGTAAGTAACCCATTGCCCGTCTTTCTTGCCGATAATCCAATAGCCACAGTTTTTTGCATGAGCGCCCCTGTCAGCAATTATCTCAAAAAAATGCATGCTGGGGAACATCGTGTAAATCTTTCGGATTTTATAGCCGATACCAGCATTGGTGTCATCGTATCCGGTGAATGAGAGATAGTCATGGGCTCCGTTACGGCTCATGAGCCGCAGTATGCCATCCCGCTGGAGGACGAATTTAATGGCCTCATTATCATAGGTTTCATTGAGTACGCGGGTGTCCATATAGAGAAATGTGGATTCACCAGGCGTCAGAAAGCCGGTTTCTTGGGCTGAAGAGGTGGATGGAATGGCAAATATACATGCCAGTAACAGAAAACATACGGTTAGTATTTTTTTCACAAGGAACAACCTCCTAATATAAGAATTAAATGAATCTACTGAAATTTTTGACTCATAAAGGCTATATTCCTGCACATTTCGCCTGCTTACAATCTTCTTGTGGTATACTGCAGGTAATATCATGCGGGAGGGGGGAGATATGGATTTTAAAATCATTGTATAGCAATCTTATTTTGTATATTCATAGCCTTCGATAACAACATCCAGTTTTCCCGTTCGTGTATGGAAAATCAGCCCATGTACAGGTACGTCGGCAGGGATTAAGGGATTTAAGCGGATGGCTTCGACGGTGTCGATGACGTTTTGTTCGGGATGCTGGAATTCGTCAGCCCATTCTTTTAGTTCCTTGGCAATCATGTGAATGGCTTCTTGGGGGACGCCGCGTGACAGCATGGCTTTAGTGAGGCTTTGAGAGGTGGTCTTGGACATGCCACATTCGTGGTGGCCGATAACGAGGATTTCCTTAACGCCGAGCTCATAGATGCAGACCATGAGACTGCGGATGGTGCCGTCAAAGACGCCCGTTACGGAGTTTCCCGCTGTTTTGATTACCTTGGCATCGCCACGGGTTAGCCCTAGGGCTGGTTCTAGAAAATTGACGAGTCGGGTGTCCATGCAGGTAATGATCGCGACCTGTTTTTGGGGCAGTTTGCTCTGATGATGGTCTTCTTGGGTATAATCCATCGGTGGATTGGCACAGAATGAGTCATTGACGGCCAGAATATCTTGTAAGATTGACATGGTGTTTTCCTCCTTGCGATTGATATTGGTTTCCGTATGTATTTCGTTTAACTACCGCATGAATCCTTCTTTTGGGGGATTTGACAGGTCAATTTGGTTATAGCCAGGCGATGAGGAGAGGATTATAATATAGATAACAATTTACAAGGAGGCTTTTCCATGGAGATGCTGTTATTGCTAGCGTTGGGGATATTTATCGGCTGGTGGTTGTTTCGGCCAAAACGGGATGCGAAAAAAGGAAAAGACCAGACGATTATTATGGATAAAGATGAGTGCAGCCAGGTGAACGAAGGTAGGAGAACGGCATCAGCAATGCAGGCGAAATGTGCATCGCGTAGCGAGAAGAATCATACGTTGCGTAATGTTGCAGGCGGTGTAGCTGCAGGGGCAATCCTGGGGCAGGTACTCAGTGGGGATAAGAAAAATGTGAATTGGGAAACCACCAATAACTACAGTTGCCATCAAGACGTTTCGAATGATGTGGCATACGAGGAAAATGATGGGGATGAGCCCAATGGTGTAGAGGATAGCTTTGATTGTGAAGATGTTTCAGATAACTGGGAGGACGATTCGAGTTGGGACGATTCCTGTGAGGATGACGATGATTATTGATAAGGGCGTCTTGCCGAAGGAAATCATTAGAGTAGTCGTAAGTCATAGCTTAGGGAATGGTGGTTGACTTTATTTAGGGGATATGTTAGGGTAAAACCAATGATGGTAG
The DNA here is from genome assembly GCA_945494195.1 of uncultured Selenomonas sp. Taxonomy (GTDB): domain Bacteria; phylum Bacillota; class Negativicutes; order Selenomonadales; family Selenomonadaceae; genus Selenomonas_A. The sequence goes on from CALYVJ010000098.1 coordinate 3,281, forward strand.
CAAAGGTGCCCAGGTGAATGGACGATTCACCTGGGTTTTGTTCTTTCTTGGGGAAGGAAGCGAGTTTGTTTGGAATTTTCATTGATGCATTTTGTCGTTATGGTGATGACGATTTTTGTTGTCTTGGCTGGAGGGATATATGCTGCACGTTCCGTGCATTCGGCTGAGGGATTTAGTCTGGGCGGCCGCTCGGCGGGAATTCCTATGATTGCAGGCAGTATTGCCGGCACTTGTGTCGGTGGTGGTGCAACGGTGGGGACTGCTCAGTTGGCTGGTTCGCTTGGATTGTCCGCGATATGGTTTACGATTGGTGTTGGCCTATCGCTGCTTGTTATGGGAGTGATTTATGCGCGGCCGTTGCGGTATACAGGATTGGAGACTATTTCGCAGTATTTGGTGGAAAGCTATGGGAAGGGGGCGGGGCGGTTTACGAGTTTTTCTACGTCACTGGGTATTCTGTTTAGTGCAGTGGCTAGTACTTTGCCTGGGATTGCGTTGTTGGCTGCGTTGACTGGAGCAACCTACCTAGAGTCGGCAGCTATGTTATTCTTGTTGGTTTTGTTATATGCATTTTGGGGCGGCATGAAATCCGCTTCGGTAGGTGGCATTTTAAAGATGCTGTTTCTGTTTTTGACGTTGTTCGTCTTGGGGTATACTGCATGGCAAGGGTTAATGGAGAGACCGGCATTGCTGGCGGATAAACCTATGGGATTTTTTAGTATTTGGGGGATTGGACTTCATGCGATCTTGAACAATGTTGTGTCGGTGTTGGTCGGTATGATATGCACCCAAACCTATATACAGGCGATTTTTTCTGCGGCGACGCCGCGGACGGCAGCTATTGGTTTGATATTGGCTGCTATCGTAGCTATTCCTATCGGTGTGCCTTGTGCCATGATGGGGATTTATATGCAGGCGGCCCATCCGGAGCTTCCGGCGATATTGGCGTTGCCCGCGTATTTGCTTCAATATGCGTCACCATTGATGGGAGGTATGGCACTCGGCGGTATTGTACTTGGGATTGTAGGATCGATTGCTGGGTTGTCGCTTGGCGTAGGAACGATGGTAGCTAGGGATATATTGGAACCGGTAATGAAAATAACGTCAGAAAAAGGAAAACTTGCCTTGTTGCGTGGGACTGTGGTAGGTGCTGTCCTTTTGGCTATGATGATAGCCGCAGTTAACCGAGAGTCGCAAATTTTGTTTTGGAATTATCTTTCGATGGCTCTTCGTGGCTGCGGGATATTCATCCCATTGACATTGGCTGTTTTTAAGCCTCGGATGGTATCTTCTCAGTGGGCGGTGGCTTCTATGGTGCTGTCATTGGGAGCATCAATTGTGGCTGGAATGATTCGGGTAGATGTTTCTCCAATCTTTGTCGGTTTGGGGACCAGCCTGTTGGTTATATTGTTGGGGATCGTTGCTAGGCACCGAGGACATCAACAGATTGTGGAAAGACAATAATTTTAGAAAAAAGCCGCTGGTTTTATGCCAGCGGCTTGAAGTGTCTTCCTGTATGCCCCTCATCGAATCCGTGATGTTTTTGTTAAGCGGTAATATTGATAAAAGAACCGGCTAAAATACTGTCCATGTTGTCTTGATAGTGGTGGATTTCGCGCTGCTGACCTGGTGCGTAGTTCGTGGTAAGTGTCAAGTTTTTACCAGTGCGTGAATAGGTATGCGAGGTTACCACATTATCGCCGTGAAGCGTCAAAACAACCATAGCTCCATCAGACATACGCTTGGTAATCGTTGCACTCTCCACAGTTTTACGTTCCTGAGGTATGTCTTTTTTACTTGGCTTTTCATGTGATGAATCCGTTGTTGTAGCTGTGGCCCGGACGGCTGCAATTCCCGACGCAGCCAGGTTCCAGATGCTAGTTGAATCATTGATTGCACCAATGCCGCTCATGTCAATCCCTCCTTTGCCTGGGGCAATACAGGAAAGACTACTACTATAATTATATCATTGGACGAAAGTTCTGATAATAATTATAGCGGCGAAGGGAAAAATATTTTAGAAGGATGGGGGGAATTTTGGTATAATTAAAGATAAGAGCAGCAGTTGAATTTAGGAGGGTGTAATCATGAGACAGGTGACATTGGGAACAACCGGTATTGCCGTGCCACAGAACGGCTTTGGGGCGTTGCCGATTCAGCGCGTGACGATGGCTGAGGCAGTAACGCTTTTGCGGGCGGCTTATGCGGGAGGAATGCGTTATTTCGATACGGCGCGTGCTTATAGCGACAGTGAAGAGAAGCTGGGCGAGGCATTCCATGGTATGTGGGACAAGGTATTTCTGGCCACGAAGACCCATGCCAAAACACCAGAAGGTTTTTGGCAGGATTTAGAGATGTCGCTGCGGCTGCTGCGGACTGATTGCATTGATGTGTATCAGTTTCATTGTGCGGATCAGTGCTGGCGGCCGGGGGATGGTTCCGGCATGTATGAGGCTATGCTTGAGGCGAAAGCCCAGGGCAAGATTCGTCATATCGGTGTGACGGCCCATAAAATCAAAGTAGCCTTTGAATGTGTAGAGTCCGGGCTCTACGAGACGATGCAGTTTCCTTTTAGTTACTTGGCGTCCGAACAGGAAGTAAAGCTGGTCAAACTTTGCCAGGAGAAAAATGTTGGCTTTATTGCGATGAAGGGCCTGGCGGGCGGCCTTATCAACCGATCGGAGGCAGCCATGGCTTATATCGCGCAGTACGATAATGTAGTGCCGATTTGGGGCATCCAGCGGCAGCAGGAACTTGACGAGTGGCTTTCCTATATGGTGGAAACTCCGGTGATGGATGAAGAAATCACGGCCTATATCGAGCAGGAACAGCAGGCACTTTCGGGAGATTTTTGCCGTGGCTGTGGGTATTGTATGCCTTGCCCTGCTGGCATCATGATCAACCAATGCGCACGGATGTCGCTGATGCTGCGCCGTGCGCCCTCCAAGGCGTGGCTTACGCCTGCCATGCAGGCAGAGATGAAGAAAATCGAGAATTGTCTCAACTGCCGCCAATGTACGGCTAAATGCCCCTATGAGTTAAATACGCCAGAGCTCTTGAAGAAAAACTATGAGGATTACCAGAAAGTTCTCGCTGGTGAAATCGAGGTATGATGTGATTACGCTTTATCCGGATTTTTATGAGAAGTTTTCCTGCAAGGCAGCTGCGTGTCAGCACAGCTGCTGTAAGGGGTGGGAGATCGATATTGATGCGCGGACGGCCAAGGTTTATCAGACGATGCCAGATGCTTTAGGGGCGGAAATACGGCGCAATATTGCCAGCCGCAATGGCATTT
>CALYVJ010000099.1 GCA_945494195.1 uncultured Selenomonas sp.
GGAGCCAAAGACCAAAGAGGGAGGTGATTTCGTGAGAAAGTACGAAGTCATATTTATCGTTAAGCCGATGGAAGAGGAAGCTACGAACGCTGTCATCGACAAGTTCACCAAGATCATCACGGAGAATGGTGGTACGATCGATAAAGAAGATCGTTGGGGTAAGAAACGTCTTGCCTATGAGATCAAAGACTGCACTGAGGGCTTCTATGAGCTGCTCTACGTTACGGCTGAGCCGGCATGCGTTGCTGAGTGTGAGCGCGTAATGAAGATCACGGACGATGTCTTGAAGCACATGATCGTAAAATCTGAAGAAAACTAATATTCCATAATGCCAGGGAGGTTTTGCCATGAATAAGGTTATTTTGGCCGGTCGGCTTACGCGTGACCCCGAGGTCCGTTATACGCAGAGCGGCAAAGCCGTGGCTTCATTCACCGTTGCGGTGGATCGTCGCTTCGGCCGCAAAAATGCGGATAATAACCAGCCAACGGCGGATTTCATTCCGGTAGTTGTCTGGGAGAAACTCGCTGAGATTTGCGGGAATAACTTAATCAAGGGAAGCCAGGTGCTGGTCGAAGGTCGCTTGCAGGTCCGCACGTATGACGCACAGGACGGTTCGAAGCGCTATGTGACCGAGGTAGTCGCCAATGAAGTTGAGTTCATGGGGTCGCGCCCGCAGCGCGAAGGCGGCTTCCAGCAGGGTGGATTCGCCCAGGGAGCTCCGGCTCCGGCAGCACCGGCGGATAATTCTTTTGGCCCGGCCATCCCTGACGAGGACATCCCATTTTGATAGGAGGGAATTACTTTGATGAGACGTGACAGAGGCAGAAGACCTCGTAGAAAAGTCTGCTCTTTCTGCGTAGACAAGGTCGAGCATATCGACTATAAAGACGTTGCAAAACTCCGCCGCTTCATTACGGAGCGTGGCAAGATTTTACCGCGTCGTATCTCCGGCAACTGCGCTAAACATCAGCGTCAGGTTACCGTTGCAATCAAACGTGCACGCAACATCGCGCTGCTGCCGTTCACTGCAGAGTAAAAGATTTTCAGGGTGCTGTACTAAGGTACAGCACCTTTTTTCTATTAAAGATGTAGGAGAAGGAAGCTTTATGCAGAATCAAATTGAGACGGCCATGCGGATTTTTACGGACCCGCGGCATTTCAAACTGCGACTTTTTCTCGAGGGTAATGTCATTGGTATTTTTACCGGACTGGTCATTGCGCTGTTCCGCTACCTGTTGGAGTTATCGGAGCGGTATACACCGCTTCTCTATGGCTGGCTGCGGGATAATCCAGAGTGGATTCTGGGCTGGGGAGCTGTTCTCATGGTTATCGGCTGGGTCCTCTACCGGATTGTCAAATGGGAGGGCATGACATCCGGTTCGGGAATTCCCCAGATTAAGGGGATCCTGATGGGGAAGATGGATATGAATTGGGCCCGGGTGTTGGTGCTCAAGTTTATCGGTGCGGTGCTCGGAATCGGTGCTGGTCTTTCCTTGGGACGTGAAGGGCCAAGTGTTCAGTTGGGGGCCTGTGTCGGACAGGGAATAGGCCGGATGACGCATCGGTCTTTTGCTGAAAACCATTATATGCTGACAGCAGGGGCCGGGGCTGGTCTGGCAGCTGCTTTCAATGCACCGTTGGCTGGCGTGATGTTTTGTCTGGAAGAGCTCACTAAGAACTTTTCGCCTTTTGTACTCATGGGGGCCATTGCAGCTGCGGTAACCTCGACAACTGTTACCCAGTATTTTTTCGGTATGGAACCTGTTTTCCATATGGGTGATATTCCCGTGGTTTCCACAGGCAGCATATATATGCTGCTTATTTTCCTAGGGGCTTTCGTCGGTGTACTGGGGCTGGCGTTTAATCGCATGCTCACTCGGGTGTTGGATGGGGTTGCCATGGCACCTGTGCCTGCCTGGTCAAAGTCCATGGTTCCGCTGCTTACCGCAGGGGTGTTGGGCTTTTGCCTGCCGGAGGTATTGGGCGGTGGCAGTCGATTGGTGGATTCCCTGGTGGTTACGGATTATTCCCTTTACTGGCTGCTGATCTTGCTCTTGGGGAAATTTTTCTTTACGATGCTTTGTTTTGGCTCGGGGGTTCCTGGAGGAATTTTCCTGCCAATGCTGGTGCTGGGAAGCGTTGGCGGTGCGATATTTGCCAAGCTGGTGATCTTCTTCGGGTTCATGGAGCCGGTGTGGACGGTCAACTGCATTATCTTTGGCATGGCCGCCTACTTTGCCTCGGTGGTTAAATCCCCGGTTACCGGGGCCGTGTTGATTATGGAGATGACGGGGTCCTTTGACCACATGCTGGCCCTGATTCTCGTATCCATGACGGCCTATCTGGTGGCAGACCTCACCAATGGTGAGCCGGTCTACGACATGCTGCTGAATCGCAGCTTGGTACTTCAGGCAAAGCTGGCTAGTGTTATCAAACATCGCCGCATTATGAGCGAGGTCATCGTGGGAATGGGCAGCCAGCTCGATGGCGCTTGCATACACGAAGTCAAATGGCCTTCGGGCAGCCTTATTGTCAATGTCAGCCGCGCTGGAGAGGATTTGGCACCCAATGGAGGCCTTTGCCTGAAGGAAGGCGATTATCTGTATATTTTAAGCGACCATGTCCATAAGAGCAGCTTAGAGCTGCTGGCCGCGGAAAAGTCTACTTGATAATTTTAAATAGATTTAGTACAATAGTCGTACAACAAGAACAAACAATAAACACAGTTTCTAGGAAGATTATAGGAGTGATTGTCCGATGTTTTTGGAAGAACGCCAAGAGATTATTCTCAATATGCTTGCCCGTGACGGCAAGGTCCGTGTTCGCGAACTCAGCGAGAAGTTCAAGGTAACGGAAGACTGCATCCGCAAGGATTTGGGTGCCCTCGAGAAAAAGGGAAAACTCAAACGCACCTATGGGGGTGCTGTCCGCATTCGTGAAAACAGCCATATGGTTGAAGTCAGCAAACATCGCAACACGGATGTCGAGGCCAAACAGCGCATCGCCCAGGCTGCTGTAAAACTTATCCACGAGAAGGATATGGTATTTCTCGACATTTCCACCAGCAACCTGGCCATTGCGGAATTGCTGGTAAAGATGGACCAGGATATCACGGTAGTTACGAACATGATTGATATTCTCGTAGTCCTCGCCCGCAATCCGAAAATCCGCGTGGTATTTGCCGGTGGTAAAATCAACAAGAGCCGTGATGGTTTCTGGGGTGGCATGACCCTCGATTTCATCTCTCACCTCAAACCGGATATTGCTTTTGTCGGTGCGGTAGGTGTTGATGTTAAGGAGAACAGTGTTTCCACTTATGATATCGACGACGGTATCAACAAGGCATCCATCATCCGTCACAGCAAAAAGGCTTATGTTGTCGCTGAGGCACGTAAGCTCAGCACGGATGGCAACTACAACTACACGTCTCTGGACACGCTTTCCGGCTTGATTACGGATACGCTGCCGGCCCGGGACATTCAGGATGCAGCTGATTCTTACGGGGTTGAGATTATCCTGCCATGAAGATCTCATTTCCCGCACGATTGAGCTGGGAAAATTTTCATACAGTAATGCTGAAAGGACTGAAGGTATATGCATTTTACCTGGCAGTCCTTTCCTTTTTCCGGCTCGTTTTTATTTTTCTTTTGCAAAGTTATATGGGGCCTGCCAGCGGCATGAGCGATATCCTGCTGGCACTTTGGCGGGGCAGCCGTCTGTCGATGCAGTCAGCGGGCTGTTTGGCACTGATCAGCTTTTTACCAGCCCTGTTTCTGCATTACCTATTGCCGAAGCTTGAATGGTTCAGTTGGCGCGTGCTGAATGGGCTGCTGCTAGCGATGCTGAGTATTCTCTATGTAGCCAGTTTCCCTTTTTACCGCCAATTCCGCATGAATTTCAATCAGATGATTTTTAACGGAGCCAACGATGATATCTATGCCCTGTTCATTACCATGATTCAACAGTATTGGCTGCCCGTTCGTTTGGCAGGAGCCCTGCTGTTGGCCTATGGCCTATGGCGGCTGCTCATGGCATGGCTCAAGTGGACGCCGCTGGAAAATTTCCTGCGGTTGATGCATCTGCCCTTGGTGGTGCGGCTGCTGGGACGGTTGGCGTTCCTGGCGGGTGTGTATGTATCGGTACTGCTGGGAATCTTTGGCGGCAGCCTTGGTTGGCAGACCGCTGTGGATTGGGAAAATGCCGGTGTGACGAAGGATGAATTCCTCAACGAGGCGATTTTGGACAACCCTCAGGCAGTTTATCGTGCCTGGAACCTAAACCACCGCATGCTGGCCTGCAATGGTTTGGATTTTACGGTGGAAGATATTCGCAGTCTGGCTGCGCTGCTTTCGGGGCGGCAGCCGGATAGCGATGATTTGGATGTTTATTTGCAGAAAACAGCTGGTGGGGCGCAGATGGAGCAGCCTTCCCATGTCTTTGTGATTCTGTCGGAGAGCTTTGCCAACTGGCCGTTGCTCGACAAATACAAAAACATCCCGATTTCCCAGGGGATGCGTGCTCTGCTGGCAGAGGAGGATACGGACTATTGCCCCACCTTCCTGCCCAATGGTGCCAGTACCGTGTCGGCGGTTACCGGAGTGGTTACGGGCTTTGCCGATGCTAATCTGTACCTGACGACGATGCCGGAATCCTTTAAGGAGCCCTATGTGACCGCCAGCGCGCCGCAGATGGAGAAGCTAGGATATGCGACCAATTTCTGGTATGCTGGGCCTGCTACCTGGGAGCGAATCGGCGCCTTTACCCAGGCCCAGGGCTTTGACCATTTCTACAGCCGTGGCGATTTTGGCGATGTTCCAGGCAGTGTCTGGGGCTGTGAGGATGAATATCTCTATGACCAGGTATTAAAGGGCTTAAGTGACGCGCCGAGTTTCAATGTGATTCTCAATGCGTCGAATCATTCCCCTTATGATGTCGATGTGGAGGCGAAGGGCTTCGATAAAGAGGCGGTGCGGGCAACGCTGCCGCCAGAGGCGCAAAATGATGAAGAGCTTCTGCGGGAGCTGGGGCATTACTGGTATGCTGACCGGGAACTAGCTAGGTTCGTCAAAGCCGTCAAGGCTAAATATCCGGATAGCCTTATCGTCATTGTCGGGGACCATGGGGATCGGTATAATATCGACAAGACCCCATCGACCTATGAACGCTACGGCATTCCCTTTATCCTTACGGGCAAGGGCGTCCATAAAGGAACCTTGCTGGCAGATTCTGCTGGCAGCCAGATTGATATCATGCCGACGATTTTCGAGCTCATTGCCCCCAAGGGCTTTACCTACATGTCTGTGGGCTCAAGTCTCACAACGGGGAATCGCCGTGGCGTCAACTACGGTTTTTGGATTACCCGGAACGCGGTGGGCAAGGCCGATACGGTGCCGCTTTTACCTGAGTCGTTAAATGGTGGGGAACCGCCTGTCATCGATGACCAGGCTATGCAGGATTACATCAATGCTGTGCGCAGCATTTCCTGGTGGCGTCCGAAATATGGCCCAATCCTCGATGCATCACGATTGGAAGGACGGGAGTGAGCTGATGATTTCTTTGGGCAATTGCAATCTGTGCCCGCGGCAGTGCGGGGTAGACCGGTCAGTGTCCGTTGGTTTTTGCGGTGCTGGAGCTAAGGCCCGCATTGCCTTGGTATCCCTTCATCCTTGGGAGGAACCCTGCCTGGTAGGGGAAAAAGGTGCTGGTACGGTGTTTTTTTCCTATTGCAATCTTCGCTGCTGCTACTGCCAGAACCATGCTATCAGTCATGGAGGAAAGGGCGAGGAGGTAACGGATGAACGCCTGGCGGAAATTTTTTGCGAACAGCAGGCGCGGGGGGCGGCTACTCTTGACCTGGTTACCCCTACCCATTATGTGCCGCAGATCATCCATGCGTTGGAATTGGCACGGGAAAATGGTTTTTCCCTGCCGGTGGTCTACAATTCCGGTGCCTATGATTCGGTGGAGACTATTGAGGCCCTGCGCGGCTATGTAGATATTTTCCTGCCGGATTTGAAATATGTGGACGGGGAATCAGCGGCGGAATATTCGCTGGCACCGGATTATTTTGAGAGGGCTGCCGATGCAATACGCCGTATGGTGGCGATTGCCGGCCCCATTCAGTTTGATGGAAGCGGACGTATGATCCGTGGGGTGCTGGTGCGTCATTTGGTCTTGCCGGGACACCGCCATGAGAGTATGAAGGCGCTGGATTGGTTATGGCAGGAATTTGGCAACGACATCCAAATCAGTCTGATGAATCAATACACGCCCATGTATCGGGCCGCTGAACATAAGGGCATGAACCGGAAGCTTACGACCTTTGAGTATGAGTCGGTGGTGGACCATGCGGTGGGGCTGGGGATTACCAATTGCTATGTTCAGCAGGGACAGACGGCGTCAGAAAAATTCGTGCCGAATTTTAACGGAGCGGGAGTAAAAAGAATATAGAGTCACAAAAGCCATGTTGAATAAAAGACAACATGGTTTTTGTGTAAAGTAAATTACCGTTTGCAGGGAAGTAGCGAGTTCGTATTCGAGGTAAGTCGCCGGCGGCGTGGGCC